>CAZMDE010000021.1:0-2769 GCA_964564355.1 uncultured Bacteroidales bacterium
CAGGCAACTGGACTAATAATGGCGGTACTTTTACCCCTGGTAGTAGTACGGTTAATTTTAACAATACAGCAGCAGGGCAAAGTATTAATGGAACGGCTGCATCACAGGTGTTTAATAGTCTAACCCTTGCTAAAGGCAGTCAAACATTAACAATTGGCGGTAGCACAGCTACTTTAACACTAAATGGAAATATTACTATAACTTCCGGCACATTAAATTCAGGTGCAGCTTCATTTATTAATGTTGCAGGTGACTGGACTAACAATGGTGGCACTTTTACAGCAGGTACAGGAACACTTACATTTACAGGTAATTCTTCAGCAATAAACGGAACTGCAGCAAGTCAGTCCTTTTATAATTTTATTGTTAACAAGACACCAGGGCAAACACTTAGTTTAGGTGGCAGCACTAATACGCTTACAGTTAATGATTTTACCTTAACTAAAGGTATTTTTACAGCTCCTCCAACATTAAATATAAATGGAAATACTACAATAACTGCAGGGACTTTCACTGCAGGTGCAAATATTATGCTTTCAGGGAACTGGACTTACAATGGCGGCACATTTACACCGGGTTCCGGCACTGTTACCTTTAATGGTTCAGGAGCTCAGGCAATTAATGGCACAGTTGCTTCAGTTTTTAACAATCTTACTCTTACCGGCACAACATCAGTAACAACAGGTGCCGGGCTCACTGTTAATTCAAACCTCAGCATTGAAGATGGCACTGCTTTTACTGCAGGAGCTTTTGCTTTAACTGTCTCAGGCGCTACCACAGTTGGTGAGGGAACGAGTGGAAGTCTCACAATATCTTCTTCAACTGGTGCTAAATTATTTACCGGTTTAGTAACAATAAATACAGGTGGAACCTGGAACAATTCAGGGAATTCAGCTATAGAGTTTCGTGGTGGTATTACTAACAACGGCACATTTACTGCCGGAACAGGTGTTCACAGCTTTACTACAACTGCTGCTCAAACGCTTACCGGGACATTTATTATTCCAAACGTTACAATAAATTTACCTACGGTTCTTACAAATAGCAATTCACTGACTGTGGCGACTGCATTAGCTGGAACAGGTGGTTTAACCCAGGCTGTAAATGCAACTTTAAATATCGGAGGAACCTCAGTCATTACAACACTTACAGCAACAAACAATGGAAATACTGTTAATTATACAGGTGCAGCACAAACAGTTCATAGTAACAATTATTTTAATCTGACATTAAGTGGAAGCGGAGCAAAAACATTACTAACAGGCACAACTACAATCGGCGGAGATTTGGTTCTGAGTGGAACTGCAACTGCAACAACAGTGGTAGGATTATCAATCAGTGGAGATTTAAGCATAGGAAACGGAACAACTTTAACAGCAGCCGGTTTTGCTTTGACTGTGTCAGGTACGACAACTGTAGGTTCAGGAACAAGCGGTAACTTAACCATCAATTCAGCTACAGGAGCAAAAATATTTACAGGCTTGGTTACAATTAATGCCGGAGCAACATGGAATAATTCAGGAAATAGTCCTGTCACATTTCAGGGAGGTGTTACAAATAATGCAACCTTTACTGCAGGATCAGGACTTAATACATTTAATACTAACTCACAGGAATTAACCGGAACATTTGCAATACCAAGTGTTACAGTTACGGGAGTTACTTTAACTAATAATAATTCCCTTACAGTTGCTACATCACTGGCTGGAACAGGAGGTATACTGTTGCAGGAAATTAATTCTGTTTTAAATATAGGAGGAACATCAGCAATTTCAGGACTCACAGCAACAGCTACTGGTAATACTGTTAACTTTACCGGCATTGCCCAAACTGTTAATCCCGTTAGTTATTATCATCTTGCTCTTAGTGGTAGTGGTGTTAAAACAATGACCTCTGTCAGTACTATTAACGGTAATTTTTCATTGTCAGGTACTGCTTCTGCAACTGCTGCTACTGCTATCACTATTGGAGGATCAGTAACAATCGGAACGGGAACCGTATTTAATGGCAGCACTTTTATACATAATGTCGGAGGTAGCTGGACAAACAATGGAGGTACTTTTACAGCATCAACATCAACTATAAATCTGAATGGAAGTAATGCAGCTAATATTAATGGTACAGCTGCTTCTTCATTTTATAATTTAACAATCAATAAAGGAGCACCTGCAACTACTGTAACAAATACTGCATTTGCTTTTTCAGTAGCAAACAACCTGACAGTAACACAAGGTAATTTAATACTTAATGCAACTAATGCAAGTTATATTGTCACCAATGATATAACAGTAAGTACCAATGGAACACTTACACATGGAGTTAGCTGGAATACTTATGGGTTTTTATTAAGTGTAGGAGGTAATATTGCAATTGATGGTATTTTTAATTACACAGTTCGTTCTCATGTTCAGATGAACGGAGTAAACAAGACATTGAGGACAGGAGCTAACCCCTTATCAGCCTTTAGTATTTTCAGCATAGCAAGCACTAGTGGGACTATCTCTGCCAGTGGAACAGTTACAGGAAATGACAATTTCTGGGCTTCTATAGGTGTTTTAGGAGCAACGTTTTCCACTAATGGTCAGACAGTAATTGCAAAAGCCGGTTTGTTAAATGCAGGAGGAACAGTAAATATAAATGGAGGAATTGTAGATGTAACCGGAGGATTTGTAGTAGGCAATGGTACTGTAGGAAATGTTACTTTTAGTTCTGGAACTATTACAACCGATGCTCTTACAATTGGTAATGCTACTGTAGCAGGTACCTTTT
>CAZMDE010000021.1:2779-16811 GCA_964564355.1 uncultured Bacteroidales bacterium
TCACAATCAGGTGGTACTTTAAATATTAATGGAAATCTTACTATTACTTCAACAGGCACATATACCTGCACCAATTCCCCCATCATAAATATTACAGGAAATTGGACGAATAATTTAACCTATACTAAAGCAACAGAAACAGTAACGTTTAATGGTACAGGTGCACAGGCAATAAATGGTACTGTGGCTACACAAACTTTCTATAATGTTATTGTTAATAAAACAGCGGGTACACTTTTAAGTGTTGGTGGCAGTACAACAACACTTAATGTTACTAATTTCACGGAAACATTAGGAAATTTTACAGCTCCTTCTACACTCAATATCTATGGAAATGCAATACTTACAATGGGAACATTTACTTCCGGAGCAAATATTAATATAGGAGGAAACTGGACAAACAACGGAGGAACATTTGCACCTAACACCGGAACAGTTACTTTTAATGGAGGCTCAGCTCAATTAATTGGAGGTACTACTGTAACCACCTTTAATAATATTGTGCTTAATAATGCTAATGGACTTTCATTAAGTGGTATAGATGCTCCGTTAAATAGCACTCTTACATTTACAAATGGAAAGATAACTACCGGAGCTAATACTCTAATCATGGCATCAACTTCGCCATCTTCAATAGTTGGTGCAGCATTAGGAAAATATGTATATGGTAATCTTCGCAAAGGAATTGCCAATATTGCCAGTGCTACTCAGATTTTTGAAATAGGTGATGCTTCAAATTATACACCTGTTAATCTCAGTTTTTCAGGGACAGTATCAGGTTCGGGAAATATAACAGCTTTTACAGTTGGTGCTAATGAACCCAATATTCTTTCTTCAGCGATAGATGAATCAAAGAATGTTAATCGTTACTGGAGTCTCATAAATAGCGGAGTTGCCGGTTTTTCAAATTACAGCATGGTTTTAAATTTCGTTGCCGGAGATGTAGATGCAGGGTCTACTACAGGAAGTTTTATTGTCGGAAAATATAATAGTGGATGGACTTATCCTACTGTCGGAACAAAGACAGCTATAAGTACACAGGCAACCGGACTGACATCATTCAGTACTTATGCAGTAGGGCAGGGTGGAGCCGGAATTCCTGTAATGAATACTCAACCAACAAATCAAACAGTATGTGTCCCTGTTTCAGCAAGCTTTGTTGCTAAAGCTAACAGTATTCCGGATGCAACTGTTCAGTGGCAGATTAATACAGGCAGTGGCTTCTCGGATTTGATAATTGCAAGTCCATATAGTGTGGTTACTTCGTCTGCATCCGGTGTTACTACGTCAACATTAACTGTTAATCCGACTAATGTTTCTTTAAGTGGTGAGCAGTATCAGGTAATTTTTACAAATACAAGAGGTAATGTAATATCTAATGCAGTTACTTTAACAGTAAAACCATTACCAACTCCTACATTTATTACTGCACCAACACCAGTTTGTCTGAACTCAACGGGTAATGTTTATACTACTCAGTCAGGTATGACTAATTACCTTTGGACAATAAATGGAGGAACAATTACAGCAGGAGGTACAACAAGCAGCAATACAGCTACAGTAACCTGGACTTCTTCAGGAGCGAAATCTATAAGTATAAATTATACTGCTTCTAATGGTTGTTCTGCACTGTCAGCTACTACACAAAATGTAACCGTCAACGCACTTCCTGTTCCTTCATTTACAACTGGTCCTAATTTTGTTTGTATAAATTCTTCAGGAAATTTATATACGACACAAACCGGAATGACAAATTATCAATGGCTAATTAACGGAGGTACTATAACTGATGGGGGTTCTATTAGTAGTAATACTGCAACAGTCACATGGACAGTTGCCGGAGCAAAATCAATAAGTATAAATTATACTGACGTTAATGGTTGCACTGCTGCATCAGCAACTTTGCAGAGTGTTACAGTAAATCCATTGCCAACGCCTACTCTTGCAGCAGCCGGACCTACATCTTTTTGTCAGGGTGGTACTGTTGCTTTAACACCTACCATAGGAACAGCTTTATCACTGAATGGGACAAATAATTTTGCAGCAACACCAAATCTAACATCTTATTTTTCAACTACTTCAATGACTGTTGAGCTATGGTTTAAAGCAAATTCTCAGGGTGTAATTTTAGATGAGAGAGGCCAGGCAAACGGTGCAGGTGGCTGGCAGGATAGTCATATTGAAATAGTAGGCACAGGTACCACAGGTACAGTTTACGTTAATGTTTGGAATGCTTCAGGTACCGCTACTAAAATTGCAATTGGACCCGCAGTTGCTTACGGAACTTGGAACCATGCGGTTGTAAGATATGATGGTACTAAATTAGACGGATTTTTAAATGGGGCTGCTTCTACTTCTGCAACTTTTGTAAGACAAAAACCAACGGCTCAGTACTGGACAATTGGGGAAGGGGATGTTACTAATTTGGGTAGTTGTCCTGCTTGTAGTACTAATTATTTTAACGGGCAGGTAGATGAAATGAGAATCTGGAATATAGCACGTGCCAATGGTCAGATTACTGCAGCTTGGAATACAACAGTCCCTATCAATTCCGCAAATCTCGTAGCTTATTACAAAATGGATGAAGGTTCAGGAACTACTCTTACAGATGCTTCAGTGAATAATAATACAGCAACATTATTTAATACACCAACCTGGATAAATCCATCTTCAGCTCCGATAAAGTATTATTCATCTTATTTATGGTCTCCCGGCAGTGCTAATACATACAGTTTATCTGCAATAGCAACAGGGTCTTATTCTGTTAATGTAACAGATGCAAATGGCTGTTCGGCAAATACAACTGCGACACCAGTTACAGTTTACCCTGTTCCTATAGCGACAGCTACAAATAATAATCAGTCAATCTGTTCAGGTAGCCCTATTGCTACTATTTCCTTAGGAACAAGTAATAATGTTACAGGAACTACTTTTACCTGGATAAGGACAACTCCTGCCGGCATTGGCGGAACAGTACCTGCTAGTGCTACAGGTTCTATAGCAGATATTACAGGTACATTTATAAATTCAACTTCATCCTCTATAACAGTTACTTTTACAATAACTCCATTTGGACCTGCACCAATGAATTGTCAGGGTTCAAATATAACAGCAACAGTAAGTGTAAGTCCGACTACTGTAGGTGGCTCAATTTTAGGCAGTGGAAATGTATGTTACGGAGTTAATAGTAAATTACTGACATTGTCAGGTCACACAGGAACAATAATAAAATGGCAATCCTCTATTAATGGAATTACCTGGACAGATATTGTAAACACTAATGCTACATATACAGCAACAAATTTAGTAACTTCAACTCAATACAGGGCTGTTATTCAGAGCGGTGTTTGTCTTTCAGTTAATTCGAATGTAGGTGTAGTAACTGTATTAGCTCCACCATCAATTACAATTACTACTAATTATTGCGGACCGAGCGGTAATGTACAGTTAAGTTCAAATGCTTTTTCTTCTTATTTATGGAATACTGGTGAGACTTCTCAAATCATAACAGTTGACATGGCGGGAATCTATGTGATAACTGTAATAGATGGAAATGGCTGCACAGGTGTAAATTCTGTAACAGTTGCAACAGAGCTTGTTACCAATGGGAATTTTGAAGCAGGAAACACAGGTTTTGTTTCCGGATATATAAATCATCAGGGAGTATATGTTGCTCCGGTTCCTCCGGATCCGGGAGACCAGGGACTTGTGCCGGAAGGGCTCTATGCAGTTGGAACAAATGCAAATTTATATCACCCTTCATTTTTCGGTAAGGACCATACAACAGGTTCAGGAAAATTTATGATGGTAAATGGTGATAAAACATCAATTTTACCAATAGTCTGGACAGAGAATATTACAATTTTACCAAATACTGATTATTATTTTTCTGCATTTGCCATGAGTTTAAACCAGGTGCCGCCTTATGCTCAACTTCAATTCCAGGTAAACGAAGAACAGGTAGGGACAATAGCGAGCCTGACACCCGGAGCCTCAACAGTAGGAGGACCATTTAACTGGGTAAGGTTTTACGGGACATGGAATTCCGGGAGCAGCACTTCAGCGACAATATCAATAGTAGATTTAAATACAGCCGCAGGTGGAAATGATTTCGGACTTGATGATATATCATGCAGCACTTTATCTCCAATAACATTCACTGTAGCGCCTAACAGCATAAATTCAACTGTTTGCGCCGGAGATGAAATAGGGTTAGCTGCCAATGTTAGCGGAGGAAAGATACCGTTTTATTATTCATGGACAGGTCCAAATTCATTCACTTCATCAGCAATAAATCCGATAATACTGAATTCAACAGGAGCCATGACAGGAACCTATAATGTTACTGTAACGAATGGATATGGATGCTCAGCTTCCGGGTCAACAGTAGTAACTGTTGGAGTCTATCCTTCAGACAGAACTGTTACAGCGGTTGCTTCTAATGTTTGTTCCGGTTCAGGAACAACTATACAGGTTGCAAGTTCAGAAATTGGAGTGAGCTATCAGTTAAGAAATAGTTCGGATAATACAGATATTGGAATCCCTGTGGCAGGAACAAGCGGTACTATCAGCTTATTGACCGGAAATATAAGCACTAACACAACTTTTAATGTTCTGGCTACAAATACTACTGCATTTTGCAGCGTTCAAATGACTATTACTCCAACAGTAAGTGTTTCTACAACACCTTTACTTGTAATAAAAAACCAGGCTAAATGTTCAGGCACTGTTGATCTGACTTTACCATCAGTTACTACGGGAAGCACTCCAACATCAGGGGCTACATTAACTTACTGGACAAATGCATTAGCAACTATTTCCTTATCTAATCCAACAACGGTTACTACCGGCACATACTATATTAAAAGCACTGTAGGTAGCTGTTATGATATTAAACCTGTTGTTGTGATTATCTCTGCTACACCTGTAACTACTTTTAGCTTTACCGGCACGCCATATTGCAGTAATTCTTCTAATCCATTACCAGTATTTAGCGGTGGTGGAGTGGCAGGGACATTTTCTTCTACAAGTGGTTTGGTATTTGTAAGTACTAGTACAGGGCAAATAAATCTGTCCGCGAGCACACCCGGAACTTATACTGTTACAAATACTATAGCTCCGGTAGGTTGTGGACCTTTCTCAAGCACATCTCAAGTAAGAATTACTAAATTGCCAGTAGCTTCCTTTAATTATTCATCTAATTCTCTCTGTCAAAACGCAAGCGGAAGTAACCCTTATCCGACTTATGTTAACGGTGGAGTTGCCGGTACTTTTACTTCAGATTTCGGGCTTAATATTATCAGCCCCAGCACCGGACAGTTGAATATATTAGGAAGCACACCGGGGAATTATACTATTGTTAATACAATAGCAGCCGCTAACGGATGTCTTGCTGTTTCTGATAAAACATATATACTTGTTAATCCTTATATTTTTACAGGTTCTGTGTCATCCTCTGCATCACCAGGTACTATCTGCAGGGGGGCAAGCACAGATCTGAATGCTGTTTCAACAAGCTATCGCTCAGCTTTGCTGAAGGAAGGTTTTAACGGTACATTAAATAACTGGACAAAAATTAACCTCTCTTCCGGTGGAACCTATCCTAATGCTGCCTGGACTCTCCAGTCAAATGCATACACTTACACATCAGGAACTACTACAACCCTCTTCAATACTAACGATAACTCCCAGTTTTATATCTCCAATAGTTATGCCCAGGGATCAACCGGATTACCATCCACCATCACTATGCTACAGTCACCGGCTATTAGTACGATGGGGTATACCTCATTGTCACTGGATTTCTTCCAATATTTCCTCTATAACTCGGGTGAAACTGCCAAAGTACAGGTATCCACAAATGGTAATACCTGGACGACAGTAGCAACGTATTCAAGCAATCAGGGTTCCTACTATTTAGATGCTTCTAATAATCACGTCACTATCTTCACAAATGCTATTGTTGATTTGGATGCATACATAAATCAACCTGAATTTTATATAAGGTTCAGATATGATGCGAGCTACGATTATTTATGGGCAATTGATAATGTTTCAGTAACAGGCTATACAATGAATTATAATTATGCATGGACATCAACACCTGTAGGATATACTTCAATAGAGCAAAATCCTACAGGAGTAGCCCCGATAACAAATACATCATATACAGTAGTTGCAACAAATGCTTACGGATGTACATCGACTACAACACCTGTAAGTGTGACTGTAAATCCATTGCCAATTGTAAACGCCGGTACAAATAGCTCTGTTTGCAGCGGCTCTTCAGTTAGTATTGGCTCTGCAACTGTTTCAGGACATAGCTATAGCTGGGATAATTCTAATACCTTAAGTAGTTCAGTAATATCTAATCCTACAGCTACACCAACAGTTACAACTACTTATACTTTAACTGAAACCATAACAGTTACAGGCTGTCAGAATTCAAATTCTGTTACTATAACTGCAAATCTATTGCCGGAAGCAAATACCGGCAGTGATCAGGTTATATGCAGAGGCTTATCCACAACAATAGGTGCTCCTGTAGTAGTCGGTAATACTTATAGCTGGACATCATTACCTGCGGGATTTACTTCTAATCTGGCAGAACCAACTGTAAGCCCTACAGTTGCTACAACCTATACATTAACTGAAACAGGGTCTGGCGGCTGTCAGAAATCAAATTCTGTAACTATAACTCAGAATCCTTTATCATTAGCCGGAACAGCCGTTGCAGCTTTATCAGCATTATGTTCAGGCAGCAGCACTACTATCAATTTAAGTAGCAGTACAGGTATAATACAGTGGCAGCAATCACTGAACGGAAGTACATGGGCAAATGTAACAGGCGTTGCTAATACAGCAACTTATACAACACCTGAGTTGAGTTCTACAACTTATTATAGGGCACAGGTAACAAGCGGTGTATGTGCATCAGTTAATTCAAATCCAGTTACTGTTAATGTAGATCCAACAACTGCAGGAGGAATGGTAACAGGTGGGTCTGAAATATATATAGGTAATTCTACGGCTATTCTTACTCTTTCAGATTATACAGGAAATATAAAAGGATGGCAGAAGAGTTCTGACGGTTTATCCTGGACAGATATAACACCGGTTAACACAGCTTCTTCATATTCAGAAACACCATCATCGGTCGGTACATGGTATTACAGGGCAGTTGTTCAGAGCGGTGTTTGTGCAGTTGCATATTCAGATTATACAACTGTACTGGTAAAAGCTATTCCATCTGAAGGAACAGTAGAAGGCGGCTCAGATATTTGTGAAGGTAGCAGTACAGGAACTTTATCATATAATGTTTCTGAAGCAACTATTCAAGGATGGCAGAAGAAATTTGAGGCTGGAAACTGGACAGACATAACGCCAGTTAATACAAATTCAACATATTCAGAAATACCATCAGTAGCAGGCACTTGGGAATACAGGGTGGTTGTTAAGTTTGGAGTCGCATCTCCTGATTATTATTCCGGTTCAACGACTGTTCATGTTAACCCGACTTCAATAGGAGGTTCAGCTTCTGTAGCTTCATCACCTATATGTTATGGTACAAGCACAACAATTAGCTTATCAGGACATACAGGAGCTATCCAGTGGCAGCAATCATCGGACGGAATCGCAGATTGGGTGAATGTAATAGATGGCAGCGGGGCTAATTCAGCAACTTATACAACTCCCTACCTGACAACAACAACATATTATCAGGCAGTAGTAAAAAGCGGTGCATGCAGTTCAGCCTACTCAACAATAGCAGAAGTTTCTGTTATTCCTGTTTCAGTTGGTGGTACAGCAACAGCTTCATCATCTGTAATATGTTCAGGTAGCAACACAATTATAGAACTGACAGCTAATACAGGAACAATCCAGTGGCAGCAATCACCGGACGGAAATACAGGCTGGGTAAATGTAACAGACGGCAGCGGTGTTAATACACCTGTTCTTACTACTAACAACTTACTGCTTACGACTTATTACAGGGCAGAAGTGACCAATGATGTATGTCCTTTAGAATATTCATCAGAAGCTAAAGTTAAAGTTGATCCAGCACCTGTTGCCGGCATTGCATCAGCTTCTTCCTCTGTGATATGTACAGGCACTAATACAATGATAAGCCTGACAGGTAGTATTTCAGGAATTATCCAGTGGCAGCAATCTCAGGATGTAAATACAGACTGGGTAGATGTTACAGATGGTACCGGTGTTAATACTCCTGAACTTACGACTTACGACTTAATACTTACGACTTATTACAGGGCTAAGATAACGAGCGGAGTGTGTGAAAGTGTATATTCAAATATAGTATTAATAACAGTAGAATATAATCCTGTTGCACCTTTATCAGCAATATCAGATGAAAATAACTTCTGTGCAGGAGCATTTTCAAATATTAAATTAAGTGCATCAGGCGGAAGCGGCACAACGCTAAACTGGTATTCCGGAACTTGTGGCGGGACATTTATAGGTAAGGACAATGATTTAATAATAACAGCGCCTGATATACCAACCACATATTATGCGAGATGGGAAACATCTGCTTGCGGAATATCAAACTGTTCAAATCCCCTATCAGTAATAGTTTATCCTTATGCAGTAGGCGGAACTGCAACTGCTGTTGCATCATCAATTTGTTCCGGCAGCAAAGCCACTATTAACCTGACAGGTTATACAGGCAGCATACAATGGCAGCAATCACTCAATGGAAGTACAGAATGGGTAAATGTTACAGGAGGAACAGGAAGTAATACTGCTTCGTATCTTACTGCTAATCTCACAACTCCAATATATTACAGGGCGTTAGTATCAAGCGGCATTTGTTCTTCTGATAATTCTTCTGCAGAACATATATTAATAAATCCTTTGCCAACTGTATTGATTGCGTCTAATCCTAACCCCCCTGTTATAACATTAGGTGGTTCAGCTATACTGACGGCAAGCGGTGCAGACAGCTATGAATGGTCACCGTCAACAGGATTAAGTGCAAATAATATTGCAAATCCTTCTGCCAGCCCAACTATTACAACAACATATACAGTGACAGGTACAGATTTAAATGGTTGTAATAATACTGCTAATATTATCCTAACTGTTAACACATCACCACCTCCGGGAATTTGGATAGGGGTGACCAATACAAAGTGGGATGTACCTACAAACTGGGATACAGGTGTTTTACCAACAAGTTCAACTGATGTAACTATACCTTCAACTGTTCCGAACATGCCTGATATATTTGATGGTATTACAGGCGTATGCCGTAATTTAACAATTACTCCTAAGGCAAGCGTTTCGGTTAATGGTACTTTGAATTGTTATGGTGATTTGACCTTAGAATCTGACCCTGCTGGCAAAAAGATTACTGGAGCTATTCTTGACTTTGGAACTATTGATGTAAGAGGAAAAACTACAATTAATAAACAGTTTAATTTTTCTGGGAAAAACTATTATTGTTATATCACATCACCTCTAAAAATCACAGCTCCGGTTAATATTGCAACCTTAGCTCAAATTGGTGATAATGCTCCTTTGGAAAATATGACAGGAGTGTATTATAATCCTGATAAACCACCTTATCCATTTCCTAATATCTGGTGGTTGGATGAGGCTCATACACATCCTGAAAACAGGGATAAAAACGGTTGGAAAGCACCAAGTGGAATAAATGATCCTATGACACCAATGAAAGGATTTGTATTTGTTGTTCCATCTTCTCGCAATATTGATTTTGTATCTCTATCTCCATCAGGCAATCCATTTAATACAGGTGATGTAAGTATACCTATAACTAGATCAGCTTTAAGCACTGATAAATTACATGATGACGTACCTATTGATTTATTTGGTAAGACTGATTTAATAAATGGAAAACCCTATGCTAAATCTGATGGAGGAAATGGATGGAACCTTATAGGTAATCCTTATCCTTGTCCTATTGATTGGGATTTAGTGGAATCTACTTTAGACCCTGTTTATGTTAATTCAACAGCAAACTTTTTTATACAAACCGGTCCTTATGATGTTGGAAATTGGGGCTATTATAATGGTTTCTATGGAATTTTTGCAAGCCAGTATATTCCGGCTATGCAGGCATTTTATGTTAAGGCAGAAAATAATATTCAGCTGACTTTTCCAAGCTCATGCCGGACAGTTGAAAATGATGCTATGAATATGGAGAACAGTTATTTAAAATCATCAAAAAATAACTTTAATAATCCTTTGATAAGAATTGGGGTATTTGCTTCAAATTCTAATAACAAAAAGGATGAAACTATTATATATTTTTCTAAAGATGCGAATGCTAAATTTGATAACAAATACGATGCCTATAAACTTTTGAATACAGACCCGGAATATCCTAATGTTTATAGTCTTGCTGGAAATACAAAATTAGCTATGAATGCTTTGCCTGAAATTACAGATAGTCTTATTATACCAATAGGCATTGAGGTTCTTACATCAGGAAAATATATGATAAAACCTTCTGAAATAGAAAATCTACCTCAGGGTACAATTGTTTATTTAATTGACGTTAAAGAAGGTCAGCAATATGAATTACTTCTGAATAAAGAATATTCTTTTAATATTAAATCTGTGGATGATAACAACAGATTTTTTATTAAGTTTTCTGTTTCAACCGTTGGATTACCTGGTAAAGAATCAATAGGTGAGTTGTTAAAATCTTACGTTTATGGTTCTGAATTATATATTAGTTATTTTAATCCTCTGTCTAAGAGAGCTAAAGGTGATATATATAATTTAGCCGGACAAAAAATTATGGACTTACCCCAGATTAACAATGGAAGTTACAAATTCAGTCTTGCTAAGTTTAATCCGGGCATTTATTTTGTGAAAATAATCACTGATAGTAAAACCTATATTAATAAGATATTAATTGAGTAGGTAGAATTAATTGCTAAAAACTAAATACCCCTGTTATCTTAATATTAATATGATAACAGGGGTATTTGTTTATCAACAATAAAATCTGCAAGCTTTCAGCCATTTTATACCATTTCTTATGACAAAATAGTTCAATGAAATATAGTGTAATGCCGATAGAGTGGCTGTTATAGTACAAGGCACTTGTTCCGATTTATCGTAATTGGACTATTACAGATACCGTATCGGTTTAATTAAATATGGAGAATTGATTAAAACCTATTTTACTAAGGTTTTAAAGTACAATATTATTGCTTTTAAAAAAAGTTTAAGAATTAATCAAGTTAGGTTCGCGTTTCATTTTTTTGTATATTTGCAAATTAATATTGATTAAAGTTATCTTGAAACTTTTGTTTTAATACTTACATCTAATTAAGATTATTATGATAAAAATTAATAGATATATTATATTTAGATTTAGCTTTTTTGTAACAGTCTTCAAATCAACCCAAAATTTCTAGGTCAACCTACCCACTACCTATGCTTTACCTGCGGGTTACTTACGGTCTACCCGTGGACAATACAGCATCTTCACATTATCTGCATTCGATTAGTACACTATATTCGTTACAGATTTTATTTAATAATAACAGGACCGTTATTAATAATAAAATTAAGTCTCTTATTCATCAGAATATCAGGTGGTGCTTCATTCTTTGTATTCGTACCCTTTACCACAATAGTGCTTCCATTTACTGAATTGTTAACAGCATCCCTGATGTTATTATACTCATTATCTAAAGTTCCATTTCCATTTACAACTTTATCAAAATTGACATATATATATGATGAAAACAAACATAAATACATTCCTCTTCCATGAGTAGCTGCAACTAAATTGCTTCCCTGCCAGAATAATTCATCTACTTCAACATTAAGCATGTTTTCAGATTGACCTGATAATATCCATGAAGTTCCTAATGTTTCGGTAGAATATATTCCAAGGTCTGTTCCAATATATACCCAATTTGTATTTGAAGGATTAATAGTAACAGTGTTAATTTGAATTGCAGGTAAATTTCCATTTATTGAAGTCCATGTAGCACCCCCATCTGTTGTGCAGTAAATATGTGTTGTAACATTACCTCCCATTGTAACAATAACTTTATTACTATTGTCAGGTGCTATAGCTATGTCAGTTATATATCTTTTTGCCGGCAGTGTTAAAATAGTCCAGGTCGGGATAGCTGCAATGGCATTAGTAGTTTTAGCAACTTCCCCGTTATCATAACCTACCCATGTAACATTAGAATCAGCAATAGAAATTGCAATAGCGCTGCATTTAGGAGTGTTTGTAGTGGTAGATCTGATGCTTGACCAGTTTAATGCACCGTTTGTAGTTCTCCAGATGCTGGTACCACCTGCAATAAGCCTGTTTGGGTTATAATTGTCTATTACAAAAGGGGCAACGAATAAAGTCTTATTGGAGTTACATGCATCTAATAATCCGTTTGTAAAACCATTAGTAGACATACCTCCATTTGAGCTTTTACCGAAAGCAAGGTACTGTGCTTCGCAATATAATATTTGGGTATTTCTTGGATTAATAGCACAAAAGCCTCCATCGCCACTTGCCCATAATTTCCAGCCATTAATACCATAAGCAGGTTTATAAATTAGGTTGGCATTATCTTGTGTCCCACCAATAATTACACTTCCATCGGGAGCGGCAGCACCTCCATAAAACTGGGTAATACCCAACCCATTATTAAGACTAATCCATCCCGTCAATTGAGTAACTGTTGTTATATCATTTGTCAAACATATTCCACCATCGCTGCCATTATACATTTTTTTATTCGTTGTACCATTATATCCGGGACTAAAGACAAGAACATGATGGTCAGCGTGAGGTGAGGTATGACCACTATTAAAATCATTTGTCCAGTCACTTATCTTGGTAATAGTTGTTCCACCATCACTGCTTCTATAAATATCCAATCCTCCAACTACAACTAAATTTGGATCAGAAGGAGAAACAGCTATAGTATTAGCAAACCAACCTTGGTATGTTAATAATTTATTCCCTGTATTGGCACAAAACCAAGTAGTTCCGGCATTGGTTGATTTCCATATTTCTCCGTTATTTCTGTCCATTGAAATGTATAGTATATTAGAGTTTGAAGGAGCAAAAGCTACTTCACATCTTCCGACATTTCCAAGAGAAGGGTTACCAAGTGGTAAATCACCTGCGTTTCCGGTAGCGAGCCAGCGCCATGTAGTACCACCATCAATAGATAAATAAGTTCCAATATAACAGCCCACCATCAGTAAATTAGGATTTGATGTGCTTATTTTTATATCTACTGTCTTCATTGCATTATTTGAAACAATTAAAGCAGATGTCCAGGTTACTCCGTAATCAGTACTTTTATATATTTGTCCTAATGCTGATTTTGTTGGGTCATAAACAGCTGCAAACAATATATTAGATTGAGTTGGATGTATAGCTAATCTATTACAATATTTCCAGGTAGATGTACTAGCTAACAAGTTCCATGTTTGTCCACCGTCAGTGCTTTTAAAGACTCCCGCACCAGGTAATGCATCAATATTTCCAAAGCCTTCACCCGTGGAAGCATAAATTATATTAGGGTTTGCCGGGTCCATAATAAGAGATGTAATAGCAAGGCTTGATATAAAGTCAGACATCGGTGTCCATGTACTGCCACCATCAAGAGTTTTCCATATACCACCTGAAACTGATCCTACCCATATTATATTTGGGTTAGTGGGGTGTAATAGAATTGTTCTTGTTCTGCCACCAATATTTCCGGGACCAAGCCATGTCCATGTTAAGATACCAGCAGTTTTTAGTTGTGCAAAATGGTCATTATATTTCTTAGCTTCAATCAAAGCTTTAACATCATATTGCCCTAAATCATCAAGTCTTTGCTTTAGTCTGAAACTTTCTCTGTCTCTGGGATTATCCCATTCATCTTTTTCCTGTAGCCTTTTTGCATTCAGTAAAGCTGATATTTTAACTGGTTTTAAATTTGTCTGAGAAATAGCTGATTGAAAACGGTTATAAATATAAACAACCCGAACTCCTAAAAAGTCAGTATTTTCTTTAAAAGGA
>CAZMDE010000022.1:0-16614 GCA_964564355.1 uncultured Bacteroidales bacterium
AATGTCATTCCATAATAATTCCCATCATTTGCCAATATTAGGTTTCCATTCGGACGGGCACCAGGAGCAGATCCGCTTTTATTTGTAAAATCTAACACATCTAAATAAACACCTGATAAATCATATGCGAAAATTACTCCATTGTTATAAACACCACCATAGGAAGTCATTCCCCAAAGGTTTTGAGCGGATGTATTAGATATATAAAAGATTGAAAATAGAAGGAATAAAACTGAAATTATTAGGTTTATAGTTTTCATGAGGAAAGTGTTTTAAAATTAACCCTCAAAGTTACAAAATAAAAATTTATAATAAAGTAAAATTTATTAATTATCTGCTGTCACAAAATTTGCTGATTGCTGGTAGCTGCCTGTTAAATCTATCTCGCAATCATCATAATATTAGTCTTAGAAAGTCGTAAGTCTTTAGTCGTAAGTTGTAAGACACAATAATAAATTCCATCACTAAGAGCGGATGCATTATACTGTAGGGAGTGCTGACCTGCAAGTTTTCTTTCATTAGTTAAACATTCAATCTTTTCTCCTAAAACATTATAGACTATAAGCTTGACATTTGCATCTTCAGGTATTGAGTAATCTATATTAGTTATACTGCTGAAAGGATTGGGATAAATTGAAAATTTCAAGTCGTAAGTCGTAAGTCGTAAGTCGTAAGTTAATTTGGGTGTTGTAATTTTATCAGTGCTTAGAAGGTTTGCATCTATGTCAGCTAAAACACTTTCAGATGAAAGCATAAGGAATTGAGAATTATTCACAGAACTATTAAATTCAAAGGTGTTCATGAGCTCGTTAGCTCGGTTGAGAATTGAGAATTGAGAATTATTAAAAGAACATATAAGAGTAAATAAAGGTTTGTCGGGTGTGGTTTTATAACCTTTATTTTCAGCAGACCAGGCAATTCTGATTTCAGATTCGTCAGATTTATCAGATTGGATGATATTATAAATTAATCCTTTAATAACAGACTTTATACTAAGAACTGAAAACTGAGAACTGAGAACTGAGAATTTTATTCCTAAAGCACCGAGTTCTGCAAAATCATTCAGATAAACAGGTAATTCAAATTCCTTACCTGCTTCGATATTCAATAATCCTGCTGTACTGATAGGGGTATTCATATTTTTAGGAGGAATATTGGAATAAGAGCCATTAACATCACCAGCACAAATAGCGAGGATATTTCTAGTAATATCATCCGTTTCAATTGTTATAGCCGGGTTACTGAACAACCAATCAGGAAGAATGACCTTGTTTTTATTTGTGAAATGATCAATAATACCAATATATCTTCTGTTAATTATTAATGCGTCTTTAGGGTCAATTTTTAAATCATTGTTAACATCAGCTGCCAATTTTTTCATAGGGTCTGTAATAAGCTTTACACCAATGTAATTTCTGTTAACAAGAAGGGCATCAGCAGGATTGCAACCGCCCCATTTTTTGGAAGTATTGGCTATAAGCTTGTAATTACCATTAATAATATCTGTAATAACATAGAAGCCATTATCATCAGTTTCGGTTTTCTCAATCAGGGTATCATCTTTGTTCAAAAGAGAAACATTAGTGATTGTATTATCAGTAAAACTGCTCATTGCAGAAGAATCATTATTATCATATTTTACATGACCTGATATAGCAAATTTGTATCGGGTACAATTGAGGATGTAAAGATTTACAATTTTAGCAGTAATGCTGGCGCAGGTATTATTAATTTTACAGGAATAAACTCCGCTATCCTGACAAGCTACAGAGTTAATATTAAATATACTATTAGTTTCTCCGTTAATATCAATTCCATTCTTTATCCATTGAAATGAAAAAGGACCTGTTCCTCCGGGAGACAATGAAAAAGAGAGATTGTCGCCCGGATACTTAGTTTGTTTTACAAATTTAATATTTGAAGATGGAGAAGAATTCACAGTCAATGTAGAAAATTTGCTGGTAAAAGTGCCGCAGTAATTTGTAACAATGCAATGATAAGTTCCTGCGTTTTTCGGACTAATTACGGGTATTATATAATCCCTGTCAGTTGCGCCGGTTATAAGAATTCCATTATAATACCACTTGTATGACAAATTTGCACCGGGTGATAAGACTCTGAATACAGCAGTGTCACCAGAGCATTTAATTTTATCAGGAGGAAAATATGTAATTCCCCCGCCAGTCTGACCGGACAAAACTATTGTATCAGCCGGGGCGGAATTAGTAGTGCATCCGCCACATCCACGGTTTAAATAAAGCACAATATCAGTATAGGTTCCATCCGCAAGATTTCCCATTGTTAATTCTCCATTGTTATCAGCTATCAAAATCAAAGGTGTTTGCGAAACCCCGTCTTTATTATAAGTAATATCATATTCATTATTTGCAATTAATCCGGGAAATTTAATGTACCCATCATTTCCACCGCAGGCAGAGGGGTTTGAAGCTATAGTTTTAGGAACTACATTGAGGAAATAAAAAATAGATGAGGAGGAACCGCAAGCATTATTTGCCCGAACCATTATCCAGGTTACACCTGCACCTCTTATTCCATCACCATTATAAGGGACATTATTAAAAGTCAGAGTATTTGTATTATTAGGATCTAAAATGATAATATTGCTGATTTTCCACCATGAATAACTCGTAGCAGGGAAAGCACTATCCACATTAGCTTTAACAATAACATTATCTCCTTCATGAGGAGGAGATGATGGTGTAGCAGTCAAAGTAAGATTAACAGGAGCTCCACCACCAATTTGTAATTTAGCGATATTGCTTGCAGACACTTCACCACAACTGTCAGCCATACATCGAAACTGTAAAGAAGCGGGAGCTCCCTTAACTTTCAAAGTTGGTGTATTACTACCGTTATAAGCAGGATTAGTGCCACCATCAGTTGTATTAATCCAGGTATTACCATCAGTGCTAACCTGCCATTGATAATTTACAGAGATGCCTCCGGCGGTTGCAACAATAAAACTAACTGAGTCAGCAGCTCCGCAAATATTGCTTGTATCTTTTGGATGCCTTGTAAACAGAGGAGCTTTTAAAGCGAACTCGTCAGCTCCTATATCAGGTCGGTTTATACCGGTATTCCGGGGTTCTCCGTCATAATCCTCAATATATGGAGGACTATTGGCAGACAGGTCAAATCCTTTTCCGTTTAAAGCACATCCACTTGATATATGCAGATTATTCCACGGACAGGGTTGGCAATGCTCTTCTATAAAATCAGGGTCAGTGTTCAGGCTATGTGCATCCTGACCTGCCCGCAGAGGCAGAAAATTATTTCCATTAGACAATAATCCTCCTGTTCCGGTTACAAAATAGTCATTGTAATCAAAAGTATTTGCATTATTAAAAAACATTGCATAATGATTTCCACTGTTACCGGTATTAGTACGCCCGTTAAAGAAAATATTATTCATTATTATATCAGCAGTACCAGCTCCGGCAAGGGCATTATAGCAATAAGAATTCCTTACAGTAGCTGAGTTGGAAGTACCTACAACAAATATGCTGTTAAAGTAAATATGGTTAATATAAGTAAGCGTGCTCTTTTTGATTCCGGAAATAATATATGGATTTTCATTAGTGTACCAGAAATTATCATATCCAAGCATCAGCATATTATTAACAATATCATAAGCAGCTCCCTGAATATCTATACCAACTAAATTACCAAATTTAAGAGTGGCACCATTACGGCAGTTGCCGTCCAGATATATATTATTACGGGCACAGATATTGTTGCCGGTTGCAGGTCCTTTAAGAGCGATAGCAGTTATGCTTGTAACATTATTCCCTACATAAGTATTCTCCAAACCAGATATACTATTGTTGTAAATATACTGTCCTTCATTAGTTGCATAATTGTATATACCGCAAACAGATGAAAGATTTCCAACACCTGCAACAGAACCAGAGCCAGTGAGAGAGTTGACTATATTGCCTGTAATCCTTGTAGTCAATGCAGCAGTTCCCACACCAATTCCAATTAGTGTGCCAGCGGTATTTGTTTTGGTAAGAGCATAAATAGCATTATTCTCAATATTGACTGTTGTTCCTCCTGTAACTAAAATACCTGCAAGAGTACCTGTTCCTGCAAGTGTATAGGTATCCTGCGGACCAACATATAACCAATATCCGTCACCTATTCCGTTATATTTAATATCCACCAATCCACCAGCTACCTGTATACCATAGAGATTTGTGCTGTTAGTACTTGTAAGCCTAACATGCGCAACATTATTACTATCGCATTTAGTCACTGCAGTGGTTCCGACATTAAGGTATATGCCGATAAAAGCAACATTTCCGCTGTTAGTCCACTCTCCATAGAAGTATGGAGGACCGTCCCTGCCAATATAATTATTTGTTATTTTATTAGCATTTGATGAAGGAGCATTAAAATAAATACCTGACTGAGCAGTAGTAGCACCAGTAGTTATTTCGCGATAAAAAATATTACCCATTATTTTCCAACCATCTCCATTACCAGTAGGGGTAAGCCATATTCCATTGTTTTCTATATTATCAAAACTGCAATTGGTTATGTTATTAAATGAATTGGGATAAGCATTTGTACCCTGCGAACATATCCCGTGATGAGCAAGAGTACCTGTGATATCTGACCTGTCCCTTATGATGCAATTATTAATTGTATTGTAGCTGTTCCCATTAGGTCCTGTTGACGTGCTGAACAGTATTGCTCCCATATTAGGTCCTGCATTTACAGTAGTATTTCTGTTTTCAAAAGAACAATTATCAATAGTGTTATTCTGTGCTCCGTTAATGAAAACCAAGTCCGCACCAGTTGTCGCATTATTTCTGAATGTCATATAATTTCCCCATGGGTCGCCTCCGTTGATTATAACATTGCTGCATCCATCAAGTTTAATAAGACCTGTAGCATTATTTCCTTCTATCAGATTATTCCAAAAACAATTTATAGTAAGCTTATAACCACCAGTTCCTGTTTCAGTCCATTTCTTTAAAGAAGTAGTACCGGGTTCATTAACAGCACCATTAAGAGTCAGGGTAATATTATTGCTTAAGCCACAGTTATTAACAGCAGCGAAAGCTCCGGGAGCATCAGGACCGCAGAATTTAGAACCTGCAGCCTTGGTTACAGCAGCATTTTCATAAAGTGTAAGCTTAGTATTACTTTGTATGCTTGCGATTTGCCCGATTGCCACACCACAAACCCAACCACCACCATCATAAATAATATCATCAGCTTTAAAAAGAGAAAGAAATGCTGTTCCGACACCTGTTACTATTGCTGTATTGGTGTTAGAAGAGATGGTTCCCGCAGAATTTAGCTGATTGGTGAAATTAATAAATTGTCCGGGTATTGAAGCACCACCACCAACAGAATAATCACCAGACATAGACTGGCTTTGTAAATTTATGCTTATGAAATAAAAAGCAAGTGATAAAATGAAGTAAGTGTATAATTTCATAACTTTGGATTTAACTTTACTTACATAAATATAAATCAAAACTAATAAATAGTTTCGGTAATATGATGGTAAAATTAAGAATTTTATTACTACAATACACTATTTATTTTTTAAAAAAGATTTTCACCAATTTAAGAAGTACTAATTAGTGTCTGTCTATAAATTCATAAATTTTGAAAATTTTAAATAGCAAAGGCATCCAAAATCATTGACTACTCCTTCGACTACGCTCAGGATGAAAAAGCTCAGGATGACCGCAAATAATAATTGAAAAGTAAGGAAAAAGGTTTAAATGAATTTAAGGTAATATAGAATTATCATTTCAATTCACCTAAATTGAATTAATTTTACAGACGATTATTTTATTTAAGAGTTTAAAAAATGGGGAAAGAAAAATATTTGGAAATACTTGATTATCTTGCTGAATACGCAAAGAATAAAAATGAATCAATAAGAGATATTGAGAGCAGCAAGAGTGATTATCCGGAAATTATATGGCTGGCAGATCTGCCAAAGCATGAGCTTATAGAGGGTATAACAGATACAGGGTTTATTCAGAATCATGAATACCTGATAAAGATGACCAAACCAAAGGAACCACGTCCGCCTGCTTTTCCAAAGCTAAGTGAGGTGCTTGAACAATGGGTTGCTAAGGATAGCCTTACTGATGAGAACGGAGGTCCCCGTTTGAAGACTTCGATAGTTATGAATGGCAAGACACTTCTGTCTACTCAATTTCCCCAGATAGATATAGAGTTCAGACAGTATGTCAAAGATAAATGGCTGGAAGATTTTGTTGCTTACAAAACTCAGTATTTAAGGTATGAAGACAGGGTTGCGGATTTTGAAGTGTTAAATAATATATATGAAAGACTATATAAAATTTATTCAAAATTACAGCAGAATGATGAGGACTATGAACTTGTGTCATGCGCAGGACTTATTTATTTTAAGAGAAATGAAAATGCTCCATTAATATGCAGACATATATTAACCTCAAAAGCAGATATCAGATTTGAACAGAATCAAAAGGATGATTTTATTGAAGTATCAACTGACATAGAAAGCTTTATCAGAATTGAAACTGATGCAATAGCTGATTTGACAGAACAATTTGATATTAAAAATTTAGTTGATGCAGAGAAAAAGGTTTATGAATATATGTTAGAAAATAACATCATCAACAATCTGTTTGATAATAAAATAAAGGATGCTATGTCAATGTTTGCAGAGATAATACATTCTGATGCAGCTTTTTTTGACCAGATAAATAAGACAAAGGAAGTCCCTGCAAAACCTTTGATATATTTTGCACCTTCGCTGATTCTAAGAAAAAAGAATGAGGGCGGTTTTACATCATTATATGAAAAAATAATAAAGCATCTGAATAGCTTAGGGGAAAGAATAACCTTGCCGGAAAGGGATGAACAGACAGATTCATATGAACAAATTGAAGAAAACAGAGGCGAGCATGAAGCAGTAATGAATCAGGAAACAGGCTACTCTCCGGATAAAGTTGCTGATACAGACAACCAGATAAAAATTGACAATAATCCAAAGCTGCTGACCTTGCAGGAGTTCTTAGTTTTTACCTCAATGCAAAATGTTTATAAAGTTCAGAATAAAGTCTTCAGCAACAAACTTCAGATATTAGGAAACATCGCATTTGAAGCAGGGGAGAAGCCAATTTATCTTACGGGCACAAGAAACTATTCAGGTCATTTAATTGTTGCATTTGAAAATGGTAAAATCGGGAAAATAACTTTAGAAAGCTATAAAACTGATTTTAACCGCAAGAAGCTCAAGAATGCATATAACAATGAGTCCAGGCTTATATTTATCGAACTTATTGAAGAAGATACTGATTTAGTGGCAATAAGCAATATCAATAAAGTGATGCTTTTCAATACAAGACAGATCAACCCGGTAGGAAGTAAAACCACTAAGGGGTTCCAGGTTATGAAATCTAAAGACAGAAGCATAATGACCAAGATCAAGAAATTAAACCAGGTGAAATTCCAGGATATAGAATACTATCGGAGAAATGAAGGGTTGAATGCTGTTGGTTTTTATCTGAAACAGGGAGATGAAATATAATTTGGTGATTTATTCGTAATAATATTAACTTTTTACATTAAGGTACTCATGAGAACGCTTCGCTTAGTTGATGATTTGATGATGTGCAAATTAGCTCACTGGTTCATTTTTACTTGCTTTTTTGCTGCCTTCATAGAGTTCGAATTTGCAGAATCTGCATTCGAGGGGTCCGTTGAAGACAGTAAACTTTTTAGAAGGTTTCAAGCCAATAAATTTTAGTGCATCCATATTTGAGCTAATAATATACGCTTCATAACCTGCATATTTTCTTTTCAATGTATCACCAATGCTTTTGTAGAAAGAAATTATATCTTCCTGGTGCATGCGTTCGCCATAAGGGGGGTTTATTATTAAAATTCCTTTTTCTGCAGGCGGGTCAAACTCTTCGAAAGGTTTATTGAAAAGCTCAATATCCTTATGAAATTTTGAAAAAGTTATATTTTCCCTAGCAGTATCCAATACAACATTTGATATATCAGAACCAATAATCCTGAAATCAAATTCTTTCTGCTCATCCAAAGAGCTTTTAATCAAATCTTTCCATAATCCTGAATCAAAATCCTTCCATTTCTGAAAACCAAATTCTTTCCTGTAATAACCCGGAGGAATATTATTGCTGATCATAGCAGCTTCTATCAGGAAAGTGCCTGAACCGCACATAGTATCAAGAAAATTACAATCCCGCTTCCATCCGCTAAGTAATATCAAGCCAGCAGCTAATACCTCATTTATAGGAGCTAACCCTGTTTCCTGCCTGTAACCTCTTTTATGCAGAGAAACTACAGAACTGTCTAAAGAGACAATACATTGAGTATGATTAATATGAATATTTATCTTCAGGTCAGGATTATCCAAATTAACTGAAGGTCGCTTGTGAAACTGTGCACTGAATCTGTCAACAATAGCATCTTTTGTCTTTTGAGAAATATACAGAGAATTAGTAAATACAGAACCATTAATAACCGAGTCGACAGCAAGCGTATCATCAGCATCTATATAGTCTTCCCATTTTATATCATATATATTTGCATAAAGTTCATCCTCGTTTTTAACCTCAAAGTCTGCTATTGGCATAAGAATTCTTAAAGCTGTCCTGCACCAGAGATTAGCCTTATACATTAATGCTTTATTCCCTCTAAAGCCTACAGCTCTTTGTAATATTTCTATATTCTCAGCACCAAGAACTTTCAACTCATCAGCTAATACCTGTTCGAGTCCTGCCATTGTCTTGGCAGTCATTGGAAAATTAGTTTCAAGTTTAAGGCTCAAAGTTTAAAATTATTTAGTATTTTTGTGTTTTAATTGAACGATAAAAGTATATAAAATGGAATTACTGGAAATAATAAAATACTTAATACCCTCTCTTGTAGTATTTGCAACATCATATTTCAGCATATATCTCTTTTTAAGTAATGAAACTAAAAAGAAGCAGCTTGATGTTAAAAGTGTTTCTTTAGAAACAATCCTGCCAATTAAGCTACAGGCGTATGAAAGATTAGTTTTATTTCTGGAAAGGATTTCGCCCAACAGTCTTATTCTCAGAGTTCATCAGTCAGGTAACACAGCATTAAATTTTCAATCTGCACTGATTAATACAATAAGGGAAGAATTTGAGCATAATCTGTCACAGCAGCTTTATATTTCATCTTCTGCATGGGAGCTGATTAAAAGTGCCAAAGAAGAAGTTGTCAGTATCATAAATACAGCTGCAGCAAAATTATCAGAGAATGAATTTGCCAGTAGCGATGACTTAAGCAGAAAAATATTTGAAATATCAGTACAGATGGAAAAAATGCCTACAGCCAAAGCTTTAGAAAAATTGAAGATTGAAATCAGACAAATATTTTAATATTTTTATTATAACTATATAATTCGCTTTTTTATAGTATTATCTAAGCAAAACGTCTAATCTAACAAGTTTATATAAATAATATTAAGTTTAATCTATTAAATTTAAAATATTATTCAATAAATATCATGAATATTATATAAAATACATATAATATCCTTCCAACAGAACTTGACTTCACTACGTATAATTACTTACTTTTGCATCCGTATTATTACTTATGTGATGGATAGGTAGTAATACTTAAGCTAATTATTAATTTCATCAAAACTCAACTACTAAACCATACTACTATGAAACTAAACCCTAACTCTACTGTAAAAGCAGAGCGAGATTACAAGCTGGTCTGTCTTGCCCGTAAGAAAAATGACCAAAAAGCCTATCATAAGCTGATGAAGTATTATGAAGGTTCGATTTATTACATGATGCTTAAGATGACGAATAATCCTGATGATGCGCAGGATTTGACCATAGAAGCATTTGAAAAAGCATTCAGAAATATGAATTCTTATGAACCGGATTTTGCTTTCAGTACCTGGCTTTTTAAAATTGCTACAAACAACTGTATTGATTTTATAAGAAAGGAAAAGAAGAATTTAAATTCAGTAGACCTTTATGATGGAAATGAGGAATTAGTTGAATATGTTAATAACATCTCCAACGATGATCTCAATCCTGAGGAAACATTGATCAGGGACCAAAAGGTCAGCAAGATGAGGCAAATTGTAAGCAAATTAAAACCACATTACAGAAATCTTATAGAATTACATTATTTTAAGGAATTAGGCTATGGGGAAATATCTGAAATTCTTCACTTGCCAATAGGAACAGTTAAAGCCCAGCTTTTCAGAGCAAGGGAAAACCTGTCTAAATCAATGAAAAATCTTGAAGTAGCTAACTAAACCATAAATAACTTAGCTCTATTTGAAAAGGGTTGCTTTTAAAGCAACCCTTTTCTATTTTAATCCTGTAAAGCCGATAGTGTATTCATAAATGTTTGTATGTTTTAAAAGAATTTATGTAGGTTTGCAATTGTCTTTGCTAATAATTATTAAAGAGCAGGTATGGGTAAAAAGAAAAATATAAAAGGAAAGCCATCAGCTATTAGTGGTCAGCAGCCGGGTAGAAGCAACCAGGGTTCGACTAACATAAAAAAAGCAGTAGAAACTAAAATACAAAAAGCTAAGAACAGAAAAAGGATTCTGTTTTATCTGTTGTTTATCCTGATACTTACATCTTTAGTGTTTTCAAACTCCCTGAAGAACAATTTTGCAAACTGGGATGATGATGATTACATTATAAAAAATACAGTTATACGTGACTTTTCTGCAGAAGGAATAAAGAAAATATTTTCAGAACCATACTTTTCAAACTACCATCCGGTAACAACTATAACTTATGCACTGGAATATAAATATTTTAAATTAGACCCATATTACTATCATCTTGACAATCTGTTATTGCATTTGTTTAATGTCATCTTAGTATTCTTTTTTATTTATTCTTTAACCCGAAAAATAAACCTTTCATGGATAGTTGCTTTATTTTTTGCAATCCATCCGATGCATGTGGAATCAGTTGCCTGGGTTTCAGAAAGAAAAGACCTTATGTATACACTTTTCTTCTTTGCAGGGCTTACAACTTATGTCTATTATATATCAAAAAATAAAGCAAAGTATTTAATATTAACCTATATCTTTTGCATTTTGTCATTACTTTCAAAATCAGCAGCAGTCTGTTTCCCTTTAATTATTCTGCTGATAGATTACTACATGAAAAGTATAAAGAATCAAATATTAAGTGTAAGGTATTGGTTGGTTAGAATTCCATTTTTTCTTTTTGCATTGGCAATGGGTATTATAACTGTAATAGCTCAGAAAAGCAGCGGAGCAATAGCAGATTTAACTACAGGTTTCACGATAATTGACAGGGTCTTTCTTGTTTCGTATGCAACACTGTTTTATATTGTAAAGATGTTTGTACCTATAGGTTTATCAGCAATGCATTATTATCCGGTAACTCATGGTGGAATTATGCCAATTGAATATTATTTATCCCTATTGATTGTTATAGGTATTGTCATTCTGATTATAAAATCAGGGAAGTTCAGGAAAGCCATGATTTTCGGCTCTTTATTTTATTTAGCATCAATTATAGTTGTATTGCAGATTCTGCCTGTTGGATTTGCAATAGCTTCGGAACGATACAGCTATGTACCTTACATAGGCTTGTTATTTATTCTTGGTTTTCTTTTTGAGAATTTATATGAAGGAAGAAAAGAAAATTTGAAAAAGTTGCAACCTCTTTTTATTGGGGTAATTGTTATTTATGCCATAATTTGTTCTTATATAACATACAATAGAAATACTGTCTGGGAAAATGGAATATCGCTTTTTACAGATGTAATTAAAAAAAATCCTGAAAGTTTTCACGGATATTGGATTCGTGGATCAGCCTATGCAAATAAGAAAAGCTATAAAGAAGCTATAGCGGATTTTGACCAGGCTCTCCGGCTAAAAGCACCTAATCCAGCTGAAATTCTTAATAATCGTGGAGATGCTAAGAATAATACTGATGATTACAAAGGTGCATTAGATGACCTCAACAAGGCAATCCAAATCAAGCCTGACCTTAAAGAAGCATATTGTAACAGGGGCAATGCAAGGGATAACTTAGGGGATTATAAAGGAGCTTTGGATGATTTTGATAAAGCCATTTCATTAAAGCCTGATATGATTACTGCATATGTGAATAAAGGAGTATCACTTGGTAAAATGAACAGGTTAGATGAGGCTCTTAAATATTTCAATAAAGCCATAAGCATTAATCCTTATGACGCTTCAGCTTACCTTAATCGCGGCAATGCTAAAGGAATTATAAAGGATTTTAAAGGCTCTATTGAAGATTACAATATGTCAATAAAATTATTACCTGATGAATCAGGAGCGTATTTTAACCGCGCAATATCTAAAATCAGTATAAAAGATTCTGCCGGCGCCTGTCAGGACTGGCAAAAAGCATTAACTCTCGGTAATAAAGCTGCAGGTCCTTTAATTGATAAAATTTGTAATAAATACTAACAAACCAAAACATTCAGAAGCAAAGTCATAATGTAAAAATTGTTTATTAATTCTTTCTTCTGAATTCTGCACATATTATTCCCGTCGCAATGGAAGCATTAAGTGATTCAGCTTTTTGTGTTTGTGAATTATCAGGATAGGAAGGTATGCTGATTGGATTGTTAATGTATTTAGTAATTTGTGAAGATATTCCTTTAGATTCATTACCTATTAGAATTATTCCTTTCTCAGATAGTTGTTTTTTATAAATGGATTCGGCATTTAATATTGCTCCGTAAATATTAGTGCTGCTTTCAAGGCTGCTGAGAACATCCTCAAGGTCTGAATAATAAACATTGATTCTTGCAATAGAGCCCATTGTTGACTGCACCACTTTGGGATTATAAACATCTACACAATCGTTTGAACAGATAATATTGTTGATTCCAAACCAGTCGGCAATACGGATAATAGTCCCGAGGTTGCCGGGGTCACTGATATTATCAAGCATCAGGACAAGCCCATTGTGTAATGATTGTATGTTAAGGGATATTTCAGAAATATTGATAATTGCGAGAACTTCATTTGGCGTTTCAAGGTTGCTGATTCTTTGAAGTTCTTTTTCGGTTATTTCAATTATTTTGATTGTTTTATCTAACTGAGAAAGAGCAGATGAAATATCTGGATGAGTAAGCCAGGTTTTAGTGGCATATATTGAATCAATAGCAAGGCTGCCGGAAATAAACTCTTTGACAATTTTAACTCCTTCAGCAATGAACTGTTTGTGTTGCTGCCTGTATTTTTTTATTTTAAGAGAGTTAATATGACTTATCTGGGATTTTCTTATCACAATAAATTTGACATTAGATATTAGACACGAGACATGAGATAATGCAAAAGTAAATAAAAAAACCTGTTCCGACTTATCGGGACAGGTTCAATATAATTATTTTATTGTCAATAATTGACAATTTACTATAAACTGTGGTCTATTGACTACTCAGCAATTACTTCAAAATTTACAACAATGCTGACCTCTCTGTGAAGTTCAATTGTCGCTGAATAATTGCCCACTTCTTTAATATTTTCACCATCAACAGTAATTTTCTTTCTGTCAATATCGTAGTTAAACTGTTTTTTGATAGCTTCAGAAATCTGTATAGCATTTATGGAGCCAAATATTTTTCCGGAAGTACCAACTTTTGCTCCGATATTAACAGTAATATTCTTCAGTTTTTCCGCAAGAGCAACTGCTTCATTTTTAATCCTGTTCTCTGAAAAAGATTTTTGCTTGAGGTTTTCAGCAGTAATCTTCTTATTGCTCTCAGTAGCCATTACAGCTAATTTTTTTGGTATCAGGTAATTCCTTGCATAACCATCTTTTACCTTAATAGTGTCATTTTTATGACCTATATTTTTTACGTCTTCTATTAATATTATTTCCATGACTTAATTTTCGATTTACAAATTTTTCTTACTACTTAGTACTTATGACTTACGACTATTTTAATAAGTCAGCAACATAAGGTAAAATTGCAATATGACGAGCTCTTTTAATAGATTGGGAAACTTTTCTCTGGAATTTAAGAGATGTTCCTGTGAGTCTGCGTGGAAGAATCTTCCCCTGCTCATTGATGAATTTCAGTAAAAAATCAGCGTCTTTATAATCGATATATTTTATACCGCTTTTTTTGAAACGACAGTATTTTTTCTTTTTTATATCAACATTGATAGGTGTTAAATATCTAATTTCTGCATTTGATTGTTGCATTGCCATTTTTAAATAAATTTTAAATTGTTAATTTCTAGAAACCGGAAAACTAATTTACTTTATGCTCTTCTGCATTTTCATGCTGAACAGCTTTTGCTTTACGTTTTTTCTCATTGTAAGCAATAGCATGTTTGTCAAGAGCGACAGTCAGAAATCGCAGGATTCTTTCATCCCTGCGGAAGGTAGTTTCAAACTCAGAAATTATTTTTCCATCAGCTTTGAATTCTATAAGATAATAGAATCCAGTAGACTTTTTCTGGATAGGATAAGCGAGCTTTCTCAAGCCCCAGTTATCCTTAAAAATAATTTCAGCATCCCTTTTGTTGAGAAAATTCTCAAACTTATCCACCGTTTCCTTCATCTGTTCTACAGACAAAACGGGAGTCATAATGAAAACGGCTTCGTAATGCTTAATCATTTTTTTAAAATAAAATTATATAAATTAATGTTAATAAATTAATAAATTGCGGTGCAAAGATAAGCAAAATTATTCAATTACAACAAAAATTTTCAAATACCTGCAAACAAACCCCAAATGCCAGATTATTTGAATATGTAAATTATTTAATTACAATAGCACTTATTTTAAATAATCTTAACGAATAAATGCGTTTAAATGTGCTCATTAACATTTTAATGTGAAATTAATATAAATTAAGCAAGTTCATGCTCAGATTTTATATCTATGAGTATATTTTAAAGGTTTTTCCTGAAGAATTTAAGCTTGAAAATCAGGATGCTTCCGGCTAAAGCGGGGATTATTAAATTTATAAACCATAAAGCTGTTGTAGTGATTAATAGCTCTATCTTTAAGTTTTCAGTAATTTGCCCTTTATCAATTATAAGTTGAAAAATGGCTAAAGCTGTAGTTCCTCTTACCCCTAAGTCTGCTATGCCTACTGTTGGAATTATAGTTGTTATAAAAAAAACTGAGCATATAAAAACTATTGCTTTCAATAACGGAATTTCTATACCGAAGAGTCGCAGTAATAAATAAAATTGCAGTCCGAATACTATATACCTTGCAAAACTTAACAATAATACTCTCAGCAATTCTTTATTGCTGTATAAGGTGAAAACCCTTATGTATTTAGCAAGCTTATGAAACCGCAGTTTTCTGAACATTCTTGTTTGGTTCAATCGGTTGAAAAAAGACATTAATGATGAAATATTAAAATACAGATAGAGGCATAGTATAATTAATCCGGTATTAAATAAAAATATACCGGGGAAGATCACATATTCAAGTCCTGCTGTCTGATTGCTGAATGTTCCTGAATATCTTATCAAATAGCTTCCGGCTATCAGACCTGTTATTATTGTTACAAGCAATTGACTAATGCTTCCTATGACTGTTATCAATACTCCCTCACCTCTGTCAGCCTTATCCAGCACAAATACCCTGCCGAGATATTCTCCAACACGGTTTGGCATACATGTGCTTATTGTTATCCCGGTTAACACTCCGGTATAGGATTTTATAAAAGATACTTTTTCTCTCTTGCTTATAAGGTAACGCCATTTAACAGCTTCAACTCCCCAGTTCAGCAACATCAGGAGTATTACTGTAATAAGAATTTGAGAATTAGGAGATGTGAAAATTTGAAAATTTAGAAATTCAGAAATTAAGTCCTCCTTATTAATTGACAATTGTTCGTTGAACAATTGTCTGTATATATAATAGTAAGCTATAACTATTATAATTAATTTCAGAAAAATATTATAGAATTTACGTAATTTCGCTCTTTTCAAGATTAAAGATTTGTAAGATTTATAAGATTCGTAAGATTAAAAGGTTCGTCAGATTTATAGTTTCAATGGCAAATATAACTGAAAAAATAATTTTAGGTATTGACCCGGGAACAAACATAATGGGTTATGGATTAATATTTAACAAAAATAACAAAATTGAATTAATCAAGTTCGATGTAATTCATTTGAGCAAACTTAAACACCATGCAGATAAATTAAAATCTATTTTTGAAACAGTATTATCCCTTATTGAAGAGCACAAGCCCGATGAGCTGGCAATTGAAGCGCCATTTTTCGGAAAAAACATACAGTCAATGCTTAAGCTGGGCAGAGCCCAGGGCGTAGCAATGGCTGCTGCTTTATACAGGGACATACCAATTTTCGAATATTCACCCAGGAAAATAAAACAGTCGATCACAGGAAAAGGGAGCGCTTCTAAAGAACAGGTGGCAGCAATGCTTGGAAGTATTCTGAATTTTAAAGAAATGCCAAAATACCTTGATGCTACTGACGGTCTGGCAGCTGCAGTATGCCACTATTTCCAGAAACAGCCAAGCCAGTCAACAACCTCCTATTCAGGATGGAAAGCTTTCATCACCCAAAACCCGGGGAGAGT
>CAZMDE010000023.1:0-16567 GCA_964564355.1 uncultured Bacteroidales bacterium
AAGATTGAGCTTTTTCCGTTAATTTATTTTATTTGAACTTTCGGATAGTTGTGATCCAAAATAATCTATCAAAAAATATTTTTTAAGTCATATCTTCTTAAATAAGAAAACACCTATGACAGAGACTCGCTAATAACTATCAGCAGAGAAAGAAAATAAATTGGGCTGTATAAAATATCAAATAAAGAATGCAGTTATATAATTTTGTTATTTTTGCAATCAACTAATTAAGCAATCAAAATTAACATCTATAACATTATGTCACAGTATAAAAAGATAAATAACATTATCGGCTGGGGATTGGGAATACTTGCAAGTATAATTTATATAATAACAAGCGAACCAACAGCGAGTTTCTGGGATTGTGGAGAGTATATTTCTACATCCTACAAACTGATGGTAGGACATCCGCCGGGAGCGCCAACCTTTCAGCTTTTCGGAAGATTTTTCTCATTATTTGCTTTTGGTGACAAGGAATTGGTAGCCCGTATGGTAAACACAATGTCAGCAATGGCGAGTGGTTTCACAATAATGTTTCTGTTCTGGTCAATTACTGCCATAGTAAAAAAATTCATTTTAAAGAATGCAGAGCTTACAAAGGATAAGATGTTTGCTATTTTCGGAGCAGGATTGATAGGTTCTCTTGCCTATACTTTCACAGATTCATTCTGGTTTTCAGCAGTTGAAGGCGAAGTATACGCATCCTCATCCTTTTTTACAGCTATTGTATTCTGGGCAATACTTAAATGGGACGAGGTTGCTGACCACAAATATCATTGGCGCTGGATAATACTGATTGCCTACCTAATGGGGTTATCTATAGGTGTCCATTTATTAAACCTGCTAACAATACCAGCAATGGTTTTTATTTATTATTTCAGAAGGTATACGCCGACGAAAAAGGGTATAATATTTACTTCGATTATTTCAGTTGTCCTGCTTGGCATTATCATGAACGGAATAATTCCATGGGTTATCAAGCTTGCAGGCTGGTTTGAAATATTTTTTGTAAACAGCATAGGAATGCCTTTCAACTCCGGGACTATAATATATTTTATAATACTAACCGGAGGGATAGTATACGGATTATATTATACTATTCAACGCAAAAAGGAAATAGGACAAGTGATAATCCTCTGTTTTACTTTTCTTTTAATAGGTTATTCTTCATTTGCAATTCTTGTTATCAGGTCAAATGCAAATACAGTTCTTGACGAAAATAATCCTGATAATGCATTGAATCTACTTGCTTACCTTGGCAGAGAACAATATGGTGATTGGCCTATTTTATATGGTCCATATTATAATGCTCCGCTTGATGAGAATAAGCCTTATAAAGACGGTAATCCTGCATATACAAAATTTAAGGACAAAGGGAAATATATTGTAACTGACCCAAGAAAAGAGTCGATTCCTAATTATGATTCACGTTTCTGTACTATTTTCCCAAGGATGTATGATTCACAGCCGGAACATATAAAATCATATAAAGATTGGGGAAAAGTTAAAGGCGTTCCTGTAGAAATAACCGATGAAGAAGGGAAATCAAAAACCATTTATAAGCCATCTATGGCAGAAAATCTGAGGTATTTCTTTACTTACCAGGTAGGTTATATGTATTTCCGTTATTTTATGTGGAATTTTGCAGGCAGACAAAATGATATACAGGGTGATGGCAATATTACCGAAGGTAACTGGATAAGCGGATTTAAGGTTTTGGACGAATCAAGGCTTGGTCCGCAGGATGGTTTACCGGAGACATACGAAAAAAACAAAGGAAGAAATAAATTTTATTTACTACCTCTCATTCTCGGAGTGATAGGATTAATTTACCAGATAAAAAAAGACCCTCAGGGAGCCTGGATAATTTTCCTGCTATTTATTATGACAGGATTAGCAATTATTATTTACCTTAACCAGTATGCTTATCAGCCAAGGGAAAGGGATTATGCATTTGCAGCTTCTTTCTATGCTTTCTGCATGTGGATAGGTATAGGAGTGCTTCCAATATATGAGCTGTTCATGAAAAAGATAAAACCTATTGCAGCTGTTTCCTTAGCTACTGCATTATGTCTTGTAGTGCCGGGAATTCTTGCTCAACAGGGATGGGATGACCATGACCGATCAGGCCGATATGGCTGCAGGGATTTTGCTATTGATTATCTGCAATCCTGCGCACCAAATGCAATTTTATTTACTAACGGTGATAACGATACTTTCCCTCTCTGGTATGTCCAGGAAGTAGAAGGTGTCAGGACAGACGTCAGGGTTTGTAATCTTAGCCTGCTTAATACAGACTGGTATATTGACCAGATGAAAAATATTGCTTATGACTCAGATCCTGTTCCTTTCTCATTAACACAGGACCAGTACAGACAAGGAACCAGAGATTATGTTTACTTTATACCAGACACAAATATATGCAAACCTAATCAATTTTATGACCTTAAACATCTTATGGATTGGGTAAAAAGCGATGATCCGAATACTAAATACCAGAGTCAGCGGGGACCTCTTGATTATTTTCCTACAAAGAAGTTTCGTATTCCTGCTGACCCTCAAACTGCTCTTAGTACCGGAACAGTTAAAAAAGAGCTTGCAAATCAAGTAAAACCTATCGAATGGGAAATGAAGGGTAAATATGGAGTTCAGAAAAATGACCTTATGATGCTCGACCTGTTAGCTCACAATAACTGGAAACGTCCTATTTATTATGCAATTTCTACCGGTCCTGAAGCATACATTGGTTTAGAAAAGCATTTCCAGCTTGAAGGACTTGCATACAGATTAGTACCAATTAAAAATGAAGATAATGTTGGTGACGGTCAAACAGGGAGAATAGATTCAGATATTATGTATAATAATATGATGAATAAATATAAATGGGGAAATATAATGGATCCTCATGTTTATCTAAGTCAGGATTTTATCAGAATGATGATGAATTTTAGAAATAATTTTGCACGTCTCGCTGAAACTCTTACTAAGGAAGGTAAAAAAGATAAGGCTATTAAAGTTCTTGACAGGGCTATGGAGATTATGCCTGAGAAAACTGTTCCTTATGACTATTTTGTTTTACCTGTTGCTGAAGCTTATTATAATGCAGGAGAAATAAAAAAAGCTAACAGCATAATGAATAAAATGATAGATAATTATTCCAACAGTCTTAAATATTTCTTTTCTTTCAGAGGTAATTGGGCTCCATTAGTTGATTATGATAAACAGCAATCACTTGCTGTTATGCAGAGAATAGTTCAAATAACTCAAGTTCAAAAACAAAAAGATTTGGCTGACAGGAGTGAAAAGGTATTTAAAGTATATTATAATTTGTTTAGCAAATAATAAGCAATTATCTATCAGCAATCAGTTATTGAGTATCAGCTGTTATCAGCAATCAGATAAGAATTAATAAATAATTAATAACAATATTATTATTGCTGGGGAGCATAGCTACCGTTAACATCACCTGTACTTATACCCTTAAAATTCACTTTAGGATTATCACAATTAATAGAAAAATTAGCTTGTTCAAAGCGCCATTTCCCAGCTTTAAATGAAGAAATTGCTTTGATATAATATCTGTTAATTAATAAAGCATCATTAGGATTAATTTTATCGTCTCCATTAACATCAGCTGCAAGCTGTTTAAGAGGATCAGTAAAGCTGTATAATTTAATATATTTTCTATTTACGAGCAGAGCATCAGTAGGATTAATTCCTCCAGGGGGATTATCTGTGTTTGCTTCAATAATATAATTTCCATTAGCCAGGTTTCGGAAAACATAATAACCCCGAGAATTGGTAATAGTCGAGTCAATTATTAGATTTTCAATTGTTTTAAGAATAAGCTTTACGTTATTTATTACATAGTTAAACGAATTATCATAGGTAACATAACCTGAGACAGAATCTATTTTTTCTTCTTTCACAGCAAAACTATCAATTTGAGAAATAGTTTCATTTCCAACTTTATCAATTGCTTTAACAAACCAAGTATAATTACCTATTGGAATATAAGAAATATTTGAAATGAAAGTATCTTGGGGAAATAAATTAATAGAAGGGAAACCTGATAAAAAAAACCTGTAACCGGAAAGTCCGCTAGCACTATCAACAGAGCTATGCCAATTAAATTTCAAATTGCAGGAACTAATAGCAGATTTTTTCATAGGGAAATTTAAAGCAAAAATCTTTGGAGGAGTTTTATCAACAAAGAATTTCCCAGTAGAATAGGATTTTGTAGTATCGGATTCATTACATGCTATAACAAACCAATTATGGTACCCTGCGCTTAAGGATTCTGTTGTATTTATTTGATAGGAAGTTAAATAAATACTGTCTTTAAATAATTTACCATCAATAAATAATTTGTAGTATACAGATAAAAATGATGAATTCCATTGGAAATCAGGAGTTGAATCCGAATAAGAGTTATATTGAGGTTTTAATAAATTAAATAAAAAAGGCTTACTTATTAATATACCGTCATAATATTTAATATTAATAAATTTATGTGTAGTATATGAACTAATATGACATTTAGGTAAATAAAAACTAACTTTACCAGACCCTCCTTTATAAATAAATTTTAATTTAAACAAGGAGATATTTGTAAAATTTAATCCGGTACTACCTAAATAATACCATCCAATTTTTATTATATTATCGGTGACATTATAACTCAAATTATTTAAAGGTGATATAATGTCAATTAGAGAATTAAAAAATAAAACTTTTGTGTCATAAGTTATCCAAACTCCGATAGAACCAATATCTTTAAGATCAGTAGCTTTAACAGGCATAATAATAGTATCTCCATAATGCAAATTCTCAGTATAAATGGTATCCATAAAAACAGTTGGTATATTCTGAGATTTTGCCTGTTTAATATTTATGCTTGTTAAATAAATTATTGCAAAAAACAAATTTATAATACATTTCATAAATAAAATTTTGTGTTTTTACAATTTTTTATTGATTGTTTTTGACATTTTATAATTTATAATGCAAACATAAAGAATTTAATTCAATAAAAAACTTTACGCATTAAAAAAATTAAGCAGAGGAACTAATATGTCAATTTCATTTAGTTAATAAATATTGAAACAAAGCTAAGCAACCTATGGTTATAATCCTAATAGATAACTTTCAAGCAGGGAAGGAAAATTTCTCAGAAATCACTTATTTTTCCCAAGAAATGAGAGTAGCTTCAGCATTAGCTTTAGCAAATTTCATTATTTGCACTGCTTCAGGAATTAAGTCAGTAGTATGAGTTGCCATCAGCTGGAAACGGAAAACGGCCTTAGCTTTTGGAACTCCGGGGTATTCTGCCAGATTAGCGAGAAGGTGTTTTTTAACAATTTCTTTAGATATAAGACGGGCAAGCTTTTCGTGGCCAATAAAGACAGGAACAATAGGACTAGGTATTCCATTAGTAATAAAACCATTAGAATTAAACTGTTGAATAGCAAAATCAATATTGGTTTTAAGTTTTTTTCTTAATACCTGTCCATGAGGAGAAAAGATTATATCAGCACATTTTAAGGCTATAGCACTTTGAACAGGCGAAATTCCATTAGAGAAAGTATAAGATGGAGCAAAAACAATTAACTGTTGTCGAATAACTTCAGGTCCTGCAACAAAACCTCCGTTAGATGCAAAGGATTTGCTAAAAGACCCACAAAGGACTACATTATCCAGATTTTCATTTTGAACATTTTCAAGAATTCCAAGACCTTTTTTACCCATAGCTCCAAAATCATGGGCAATATCAAGGATTAAAACAGCTTCATAGGTATTAACCAATTTCAGCAAATTTTTTAAATCCGGCATATCAGAATTCATTGAATAAAGCCCTTCTGCAACTACAAAAATACCTGCCTGAGGGTTTTCGTCTCTGCACTTTTTTAAAAGCTTATGAAGATGATCGAGGTCATTATGCTTATATTTTTTAACGTGCTTGGTTGAATATTTAGAGCCAACTTGAAGACTATTATGAGATAATGCATCAATAATTAGAAAATCATATTCTGAAACAAGTGCAGAAATAACACCGAAACAAGCAGCCCAACCTGTAGGGAATAATAAACACTGCTCCGTTCCTAAAATTCCTGCAAGTCTGTTTTCTAATTGTTCAGTTAAAGAATTTCTTCCAGTTAAAATAGGAGAAGAAGCAACGTGAATACCAAATTTATCAACAACATCCTTGGCGGCATTTTTAACCTGCTCATCCTGGGCTAAACCAAGATAATCCTGAGAACTGAAATTTAAATATTTATGGGAAGGACTATTAGCAACTTCAGCAATTACATGAGTGGAAACAGAAGTGTTAAGAACTCTGTTAGCATAAGAATAAAAACCATTCTTCTTGAGTAATGATGTATAATTAAATAAGGAGCTATATCTATCAGCGAGGCTTTTGCCTTTAACTTTTATATAATCAAGACCGCTACCATTTAGGGAACTTAAAAGATTTTTCTGCATTATTCAGGAAATTTGTAAAAAAAAGCAAATATCGTAATATTTTTAAATTTATTTCAATAAAGAGTTAAAAAGTTTTTATAATTTAGGACGAGGCATAATAATATCAAGGAGGAAGTCTCTTAAAGTTCTTGGTAATAAGCGAGTAACAATTGCTAAAAACTTAACATCAAAGCCGATTAATATTAAAAATTTTGTATTACCTTTACACTTATTTAAAATTTTTCTTGCAACCAATGAAGGTGGTAAAACTTTCCTTGGAGTTTTTATCTTCATCCACTCTGGCTGGTTTTTAATTTCGTTCTGGTATTGAGGAGTATCAATATCACCTGTACAGGCAACATATACATTAATTTTTTTGTATAATAGTTCTCGTCTTAAAGCTTCTCCAAAATTAACGACTCCGGCTTTAGCGGCACAGTAAATTGAATAACCGGCAGCCCCCATTATTCCAAAACCGGAAGAGATCATTAAAATGCGAGAACCTTTATAAAGCAGGGGTAAAAAAAAGTAAGCAGATTGTATTGTACCCCAAAGGTCAACATCCAAATCTTTTCTTAGATCAGAAACAGATGTAAATTCACAAAGGACCTTAGTGGTAACAACCCCTGCATCTAAAATTAAAAAATCAATGAAGCCATAATCTTTTTTAATTTGTTCAAATGCAGTTATTAGCTCAATTTCCTGAGTAATATCGCAGGAAATACCTTTGGCAACTATATTTTTTTTAATTAAAATTTGAATAGCATTATCAATGCGTTCTTTATTTCTAGCTAAAATAATAATTTGATATCCCTGAGAGCCCAATTGTTCTGCAAAAGCAAAACCTAATCCGGAAGAGCCACCAGTAATTAAAGCTGTTTTCATTGTTATAAAGATTAGATATAAAATATCAGACAAGATTATTTGCTGACAAATTCGGATTGCAAAAATAAATAAATATTTAAGACTTATGGTTTCGGATTTATTTTCCTCGACCCTGTAGGATTATAAGGATAGTATAAATTAGTATTTTAAAGTCCATAGCGAGAGACATATTTTCGATATAAAGTACATCGTATTTGAGGCGTTCAATCATTTGATCAATATTCTCTGCATACCCGAATTTAACCTGTCCCCAGGAAGTAATTCCAGGTTTAACTTTATGAAGCAAACGATAATATGGGGCAAGGTTTTTTATTTGGTCAATATAATATTGTCTTTCAGGTCGAGGTCCTACGAGAGACATTTCTCCAATAAAAACATTATAAAATTGGGGTATTTCATCAAGTCTTATTTTTCGCATAACCCTTCCCAAGTTTGTTATTCTTTTGTCATGTTTACAGGATAGCTGAGGACCATTATCTTCTGCGTTGGTAAACATTGAGCGGAATTTGTGCATATTAAAAGGTTTACCTTTTAAACCAATTCTTTCATGAGAATAGAAAACTGGACCAGGTGAGGACCTTTTAATGAGAATGGCAGTAATAATATAAACAGGGGAAAGAAGAACAAGGCAAATAAAAGAGACAAATATGTCAATAAATCTTTTAAGTATTTGCTGCCAATAAGGCATAATATCTTGAGAAATCTGCATCAAAGGAGCCTGGAAAACTGCACCCATCTTAACACTTCCAATGATTATATCCTGAATGTCGGGAAAAATGTTTATGATGACTTCTGTATCTTCAAGCTCAGCTATAATGTTTTCTATCTTCTTATTATCAGTTGTTTCTAAAGCAATTATCACTTCTTCTATTTTATTATCCCTGATAATGTTTCCCAATTGGGTGTGATCGCCAATCAATGGCAAATATTCTGCAAGTAATGGTTTTTCAGTGCTTATTCCATTAACATAACCGATAAATTTGTTTCCTGTTGATTTTTCCTGGTTTTCAATTTCTTTGAAAATAGAAACGGCTTTTTCTCCGCTTCCTACAATTATGGTATTAAACCCTATAATCTTATGATGAATTTTATAAGCAGTTATAGAAGATAAAATAAATCTGAAAGTGAAAGTAAAAGAGAAGTGTAGGGTATACAAAACAATAAAAGATTTGTAGTAGTTTCTATAAAATTTTACTGTATCATCAAGAATCAATACAAAGAAAATTATTAAAACACCTATTAAAGTAATAATTAGCGTCTGGCTGAGTTCCTTTAGTCTTGATTTACGATATATTTTACGGTATGTCCCATTAAGAACATATAGTAGTAGCCAGAAAAGTACGATTATAACTAAGCCTTTATACAGGTTCATATCTTTGAAAATATGCTCCCTATCTATAAATATATCATTCTCAATTATAAGTTTGCGGTAAATGAAAAAAAGCACCCAGGCACTGAGAGCAGATAGAATATCAAAAAACACATATTTTGATGTTTCTATTTTTTTATTCATTTAATTATAGGTTATTAATTTTATATTATCTAAAAAGATTAATCCATTTGAAACACCATCATCAAGCCAATGATTAAAATAAATTTTATATTTTTGAGCATCAGAGTATAAATTTACATAAGGAGTCAAATTTACATAAATTTTATTCCAGTTATCTGATTTGTTTATAGTAATTACTTCCTGCTTACTAATTCTACTGTCAGAGAGAGTATAAATTTCTAGAGTGATAATAAAGCTATTGTTTGTTTTATAATTAAATTCAAGGAATACAGGAATATTTCCATGGGGTAAAACATATGCTGTATCTGTGACGATTTCAAAAAATTGTATTTGAGGTGATAGCTTAACCATACCTGTAAAAATTCCACCATACGCAAAATAGTCATTTGCTGAAAGTGAATCATAACGAACAGCTTTAATACTATTATTATTTTTAAATTTAATAGATGATGGATTTTCAAAGTTTTCTTTCCAGACAAAATTTTTAACTTTTTCAATATAGGATGTGGAGGGATTAATATTTACTACTTTACCCTGAGGAAGCTCAACGTCCCAAGCTACATAAGGGGCATAAAGAGGATAAACTGCACGTGTAGCACTTATGCCATTCAATTTAATACCAGCTTTTACAGTGACAGTATGGTGTTTGCCAGTAATCAAAACAGGAAATTTAGAAGGTAATTCAAAAGCACCAATTAACTGGTCGTCAATATAAACCCAAGCATCAGTAATATTTTGAGAATCCGTATCCCCAGAAATATTTGATTTAAAAATAAATTTTTCAATATAAATATAGGAAGGAATATCTTGAGAAGGGTTAATTAATTGACAGGAATTGATAGTAAAGAATAATGAACTATAAACGATGAACAACAAGCAGGGAGTAGAGAGTAGGAAGCGGAAAATTTGTTTTAATTTTTCAGAAATCATAAATTGATGATAGAGATTTTAGAAAAATTGAAACGAAAATGGTTTGTGTATATTGTGAAATAAATTTTAATATCAGAGAGCATAGTTTTAAAAAATTTATGATGGAATTTAGGTTAATTATTAAGCTTATTGATTATTTTGTAAGCTAAATCTAAGGCATAGAATCCATCAAGTATAGAGACGATGGGTTGAGAGTTGTTAATAATAGAATCAGTAAAACTAATGAGCTCGGCTTTAATTGGGTTAGAAGGTATAATAGTTGGATGGTCAATTGTAAGACGGACAGGATTTTTGTCTTTACCAATATCGAGGACTATATCAAGAGGGTCAGACTGGTTTATGTCCTTAAGCTGCTCCATACTTATTATTTCGGATTTTTTCTTTAGGAAATCGACAGAGATATAGGCATTATGCTGGAAAAATCTGGCTTTACGAAGAGTTTTAAGGGAGATTCTGCTTGCAGTTAGGTTTGCAACACATCCATTAGAAAATTCAATTCTTGCATTAGCTATATCAGGTGTATCACTGACAACTGGCAGGCCACTTGCACTGATTTTTTTTACATTGGAATTAACAACACTTAAAACTATATCAATATCGTGTATCATCAGGTCGAGAATAACAGGAACATCAGTACCTCTAGGTTTGAATTCAGCAAGACGGTGAATTTCAATAAACATAGGATTTGAAATGAAATTTTTAGCAGCAAGAAAAGCAGGATTAAATCTTTCAACATGACCAACCTGTACCTTAACTTTGGCTTCATTAGTAAGGTCTATAAGCTTTTTAGCTTCAGCAAGAGTGCTTACAAGAGGTTTTTCTATAAAAACATGCTTTAATTTTTTAATAGCTTCTGAAGCACATTTGTAATGAGAAACTGTAGGAGTAACAATGTCTACAATATCCACATCATCTATCAATTGACTTATATTATTATATCTTTTGATTTTATATTGTTTTTCAACCTCCCCAGCTATAACAGGATCCGGATCATAGAAGCCGACAAGGTTAAGGTTACTTATTTCACTGATACAATTAATATGAACTTTACCAAGATAACCAGCACCTAACAGACCAATTTTCAACATATATAGATTAATTTTAGATTAAAATAGAAAACTATAAATTAAGAGAGGCAAATTTATATGTTTTTTATTAAATCGTATAAAATGATTATTAGGGATAATATTTAATTAATAATAATTATTTAACCTTTGAAAACAAACAAGTTAATTTTTACCGCTTACATTGAAAATAGTATAAAATATTAATAGTTATTGATGGTTCATTTATTCTATATATGAGAACATTCAATTATTAAATAATTTTATAAATAATTTAAAGTCAGAAACTTGAAAATTTAAATCAGATGATTTCATATTGAAATGAAAAAAGTTAAAATTAATTTTACAGATAAATTATTATATTAAATTTGCCATTCCATTAGTACACTAATTTTATAGACTAATATAAATAATTTATTATTTAACTAAATGAATTTCAATATGAAAGAAAATTATTTTAAAATTTTAATTTTTATTATTTTTAGTATATTAACATGTAATATATATGCACAATTCTCAATAGAAGGTGAATTACGTCCGCGTTTTGAGATGCGAGACGGATATAAACAATTACCTTATGACAAATCTACACCTGCTTTTTTAGTAAGTCAGCGAAGTAGGTTGTCTATAAATTATTCAAATGATAAAGTTAGTACTAAATTCTCTATTCAGGATGTAAGAATATGGGGTGAAGAGAAATTAAAATCAGATGTTCCAGGTACTGCATTTCATGATGCTTGGGCTCAGATAAAATTATGCGATAGCTTGTCACTGAAGTTTGGACGTCAGGAAATATCTTATGATAATGACCGCTTATTCAGCAGGAATAGCTGGTCACAACAGAGCACCAGTCACGATGCGACAGTACTTAAATATAAATATAATGGCTGGGTGATTGATTTCGGCTTTGCTTTTAACCAATCGAAAGACAATGTATTTGGTACAGATTATTATGATAAAGATACTATACTGAAATATAATTATAAATCATTGAATTACCTGTGGATTAATAAAAAAATTAAAAGATTCAATTTGTCACTTCTCGGAGTGATGGATGGCTTTCAGAAGGAAGGGACTACTAACACTGTGTATATGAGAGGCACTTATGGTTTGATGCTTAACTATAAGCATAAGGATTTCAGCATTACAGGAAGAGGTTTTATGCAAAACGGCACAACCACTAAGGGAAGTGAAATAAATAAGAATTATACTGGTAAGAAAATGGATATAAATGCATACTATGCTAATATGGATATTTCTTATGCTTTTATAAAAAAGCTGACAATGATATTAGGTTTTGAATACATGTCAGGTCAGGATAATATGGATGTTACAAAATATAATGCTTTTAATACCTTATACGGCACAGGCCATAAATTCAATGGAAATATGGACTATTTCACAAGCTTTCCTAAAGATATGAAGAATGCGGGCTTGTGCAATCCTTATCTAAATATTATCTATAAGCTCAATGATAAGACTTTACTCAGAGCAGATTTTCACTATTTTGCTATTAATAATAATTACTATTATTCTAAAGGAGTTCAGCAAAAGTCATCTAATAAATACCTGGGCACAGAAGGTGATTTGACTTGCAATATTGATTTTTCAAAAGAGGTGTCTTTATTGTTTGGATATTCATATATGTTAGCAGATAATGCAATGGAACAAATAATAAAAGGGGATAGAGGAAGGTTGGGCAACTGGGCATTTGCAATGCTCACAATCAAACCAACATTTTTTAAAGCCGATAAAAAATAAATTATCCAGGTATTAAATATTAAATATTAATTATATGAAAGCATTTAAAAAGTATATTGGTGCAATTTTTTTATGTTTTATTGTTTTCCAGTTAATGTTTTTCATTGGTTGTAATGGCGGTAAAACCAATACTAATGATCAGAATAAAAATGATGAATTAACAGGAACTATAAGCATTTCAGGTGCTTTTGCTCTATACCCAATGGGTGTCAAATGGGCTGAGGAATTTAAGAAGCTTCATCCCAAAGTAAGAATTGATGTTTCTGCAGGTGGTGCCGGTAAAGGAATGGCAGATGCTCTTTCAGGAATGATAGATTTAGGTATGGTTTCCCGTAGTGTAAAACCTGAAGAAGAAGCTCAGGGTGCCTGGAAAATTGCTGTTACAAAAGATGCAGTACTCCCTATTATCAATACTAAAAACCCTGTTATGAAAGAGCTGGCAGGAAAAGGATTGACTAAAGAAAAATTTGCTGATATTTTTCTCAAAGGAAATCCTAAGGTATGGGGTAAATATGTGGCAACAGGTAATAATTCTAAAATAAATGTTTACACACGTTCAGATGCATGTGGTGCTGCAGAAATGTGGGGAAAATATCTCGGGTCTAATCAAGAAAACCTTAAAGGCATAGGTGTTTTCGGAGATCCAGGTATTGCTGATGCTGTTAAGAAAGATGTTAATGGAATAGGCTTTAATAATGTTATTTATGCTTATGACATTAATTCAAGGAAATTATATGAAGGCATGGCTATTGTTCCTGTAGACATTAATGGAGATGGTAAGATAGATGAGAATGAAAGTTTTTATGAATCGTTAGATAGTATTATGAAGGCGATACAGGAAAATAAATATCCTTCCCCTCCAGCAAGGGATTTGTATTTTGTTTCAAAAGGAAAGCCCATGAAAAAAGAAGTTGTAGTATTTCTTAAATGGATTTTAACTAACGGGCAGAAATTTGTGAAAGAAGCCGGTTACGTTAATTTAAATGATGAAAAAGTAAAATCCGAACTCCAAAAACTACAATAGGACTAAATAAAATTATCTTTACCAGTGAATAATAAACTAAGAAATATCAGGGAAAAGATCAACACTACCTGGATGATTATTTCACTTTTTCTGGTAATTATTCTACCATTAATCATAGGTTTCGGCTTATATTATAAATCTGCTTATCTCTTTACTAAGGTTTCAATTATTGATTTATTATTCACTAATATCTGGCAACCACTTGAAGGCAGGTTTGGCTTTTTAGCTTTTATTCTTAGTTCAGTCTGGGTTACTTTGATAGCTCTTCTTTTATCCGCTCCAATATGCCTGTTAACAGCAATTCATTTAACACAATATGCAAAAAAAGGAATGTTAAAAGTAATGCAGCCTATTATTGACATACTTGCAGGAATACCCTCGGTAATATTTGGAGTATGGGGGATAATAGTTGTAGTACCTTTGGTATCAGATTATATTGCTCCAATGTTTGGGGTGCAGTCATCAGGGTATACAATTCTGACTGGTGCTATAGTGCTTTCTATAATGGTGATTCCTTTTGTTCTTAACATACTTATAGAAGTTTTCAATACGATTCCCGATGAATTAACTGAAGCTTCGCTTTCTCTGGGTGCATCAAAATGGGAAACTGTAAAAAAAGTACTGTTGCGTAAGGCTTTCCCCGGGATAGTCTCTGCTTTAGGATTGGGTGTATCAAGGGCTTTTGGAGAAACTATTGCTGTTTTGATGGTTGTAGGAAATGTACCTTTGATACCAAAAAGTGTTTTTCAGCCGGGATATCCTTTACCCGCATTGATTGCAAATAATTATGGAGAAATGTTATCAATACCTATGTATGACTCTGCTCTTATGTTTGCAGCGTTGATACTTTTTGTTGTTGTGTTTGTGTTTAACTTTTTATCCCGTGTTGCTATAGTTAGATTAGAAAAAAGAATATAATATTAGTATTGGGTATAGAGAATTAAAACAAAAATAATTAAAAATTATCAAATTACGAATGAACAAATGAATCAATGAAGAAACACAAAATATTTGAAGAAGGCTTTTTCATTTTTATGATGAGACTTTCTACATTTACAATAATAATAGCATTGCTTCTTATTATAATCAGTATAGTATATAAAGGGTTACCTGCATTATCATTTGAAATGCTTACTCAAATACCTAAAGGTGGTTTTTATTTCGGTAAAAGCGGAGGTATTCTCAATGCTATTATAGGCTCATTATATATCAGCTTTGGTTCAACGCTACTGGCTTTTGTAATAGGTTTGCCTGTTGCTTTATACATGAATGTTTACCTTTACAAAAGCAAAAAGATTGTCAATATTATCAGGTTTTTTCTCGACCTTTTATGGGGTATACCTTCTATAGTTTACGGGGCTTTCGGTTTTACTTTTATGATATATATGGGCATTAAAACATCTTTGCTTGCAGGTATAATAACTGTAACTCTTTTTATAATACCTATTATGATAAGGTCAATAGATGAAGTTTTGAAGACAGTTCCAATAGGTTTGATGGAGGCTTCCTATTCTTTAGGCTCAACAAAATCCGAAACATCTTTTAAAATCTTTTTCAGGCAATGTATTCCCGGAATTGTTACTGCAATTCTACTTTCATTCGGGAGAGCTATTGGAGATGCAGCTTCTGTGTTGTTCACAGCGGGTTATACCGATTCCATACCAACTTCCCTCAACCAGCCAGCAGCGACATTGCCACTTTCGATATTTTTCCAGTTAGGCTCTCCAATAGAAGAAGTCAAACAACGAGCATTTGCTTCTGCACTAGTTCTGACAATTATTATTCTTATTGTAAGCTTACTTTCAAGATATTTTTCGAAAAGATACATCAAGCACAAAGTCAAATTTTAAATTAGTATTAAGTCTTTAGTTGTAAGAAGAAAATATAATAACAAATTTAACATCTAAAATTGTAAATTGAAATGATTCCTCAGATAGATATACAGGAACTTAATGTTTATATTGGGAAACAGCATATACTGAAAGACATTAATGTTCAGATACCAAAAAATAAAATTACTGTAATCATAGGACCATCAGGCTGCGGAAAGACTACTTTGCTCAAGTGTCTAAACAGGCTAATAGATTTATATGACGATATTAAGGTTACAGGTAAAATTATTATTGATAACGAAGACATTCTCAACCCTAATGCCGACCTGACAAAGATAAGACAGAAGATGGGTTTGCTTTCACAGCGTCCCTATCCTTTGCCAATGAATATTTTTGATAATGTCGCTTATGGATTAAGGATTAATGGTATAAGAAACAAAAAGCAGCTAAATGAGCATGTGGAACACCATTTAAAGCAGGCTAATCTTTGGGAAGAAGTAAAGTCCCGTTTAAAAGACCCGGCTTCCAAGCTTTCAATAGGGCAGCAGCAAAGGCTTTGTCTTGCACGCGGGCTAGCAGTTGACCCTGAAATAATTCTTGCAGATGAGCCAACTTCTGCTTTAGACCCAATCTCAAGCCAGGCAATAGAAGAGAAGTTTAAAGATTTAAAAGATGAATACACTATAGTTATGGTTACTCATATTCTCAGACAGGCAAGGAGATTAGGAGATTATATTATGTTTATGTATCTTGGTGAGCTAGTAGAACATGGACCAGCCTCTGAAATCTTTGAGAATCCCAAGATGGACAGAACCAAATCTTACCTTAAAGGGCTGTTCAATTAGAAGACATATCATACAATAAATCTACAGGTAAAATTAAGTTATTATTTAAAAAACTCAACTCGCTGACAAGACGAGAAAAAAGTTATTTGTTAAACAATTTTTTACACAAAGAAACCCCTTCGACTTCGCACAGGGTGACGGCAAAGTTCGCAAACCCTCGACTTCGTTCAGTGTGACCGCAAAGAGTGTAAAAAATAAATTATACCATTAGCTAATATAAAATAGTCTAAAAAGAACATTGTAAATATTTA
>CAZMDE010000024.1:0-16386 GCA_964564355.1 uncultured Bacteroidales bacterium
TTATATCACTGCTGTAAGTTGATGTTCCTTTATAAACCTTATTATCCCTGACTGTTGCTAAAATATCGCTGCTGTAAGCAGATGTCTTGTCATATATTTTCCCGTCCCTGATTGTCATAATAATATCACTGGAGTAAGAAGATGTTCCCCTATATACCTTGCCGTCTTTGACAGAATAGAGAATATCACTACTGTAAGCTGAAGTGCCTTTATATATCTTATTTCCCGATACATGACAAATGATATCGCTGCTGTAGCCTGATATTTTTTTATAAACCTTTCCCTTGTCAATGCTGCAGATAACATCACTGCTGTAAGATGATGTGCCTTTATATACCCTGATTTGAGCCATTGATGAAACTAATATAAACCAGAAAATAATTATTAAAGCTGATTTTGTCATAATGTTTAATTATTTATTATAAAAATAACACAATAATAGTGCCAAAGCAATTTTATAATTTATTTACTTATCTTTGTTGTTCAAATATCAAAATCCCTTTCTGTATGGAAGGATTTAATGCAAGGTGATTTTAACTTTAAATTCTATTAATATGAAAAGAAGATTACATTTTAACAGCTTAATGCTGGGTTTGCTAATAATCAGCATGATGAGCCTGCAGATTGCTATGGCTCAAGTCACAGATAAAAATTTATGGAGCACTTATAAGATAGGATATACATCCGGCACATATAATTCCGGAGTAGTTTCAGCGGTTGTAACCAATGGAAGCAAGCTGTATGTTGGCGGAATTTTTGATTATGTCGGTCCCAAAACTCCTTACAATGTTGTAATTGATACACTGACAGGTAATACAGATGAGAATTTTCCTTATCCTGACGGGCAAATAACCAAAGCAATACCTGACGGAGAAGGCGGCTGGTTTGTTAGTGGCAATTTCTCAAAATTCGGAAATACTAAAGCTTACCGTCTGGCTCACATACTAAAAGACAATACAGTTGATACTAAATGGAACCCTCTATATTATAAAAGCTCACTAAGCTATAGCTACATTAGCAATATGATGCTTTATGATACACTGGTATTTATTTCGGGTCAGTTCAAGCTAAATGATGCAGATACATCTATTTATAATATAGCTGCTGTCGGAATGAAATCCGGCAAGGTGCTTCTCAGCAGCAGGATATTTGTTAATTCTTCAATAAGTACATTTACTGTTTATGAAGGGAAAATATATGCTGCCGGATATTTTACAAAATATCAGACTGCCACAAGGAATGGCCTTGCAGCATGGGATATTAAAACAGGAAATCTGACAAACTGGTATCCTAATTCAGGAACACAATTAACAATCAATAGTATTGAGGCTAATAAGGGTTTGATATATATAGCAGGGAGCTTTTTAAAGATTAATGGAGTTAACAGAAGCTGTATTGCTGCATTTGACAGTGCCACAGGAATATTAAATAACTGGAATCCTGTTATCACCGCCAGTTATCTTAATATATACAAAATTGCCATTAAAGACACTATAGCTTATATATGCGGCAGCTTTACTAAGGTGGGAGGCAAGGACAGGAAGAGCCTCGCTGCTATTAGCCTGAAAACAGGTTTACCTACTGACTGGAATCCGATAGTGAATATAAATTATGCTCAGAACCTTTTTATTTATGGTAATAAATTATATCTTATAGATTCAAGATACCAGACAAGCCCTCCTTCAAATTCGCAGGATCAGGGAATTTATATTGTTAATTTGACAAGCGGAGCTATTCTGCCGTTCAATCATTTTTTTGCAGGCGGTAATATATCTACTGTTGCTATTAGTGAAGACAGAATGTATCTTGGAGGCGGTATCAGCTCTTTCGGTGGTGTGCTGAGAAAAAATATTGCCGCTCTTGATTTAAAAACCGGCAAGGCGACAGCCTGGAATCCCGGCGCTGATGATAAAGTAAATGCTTTAGCAATTTCTAATGGAATACTTTATGCAGGAGGTAAATTTGATTCGGTTTATAATCAGCCTCATAAATTTATTGCTGCAATAGATACCCTAACAGGTATACCGCTTAGCTGGAACCCGCCCGTATTAGCTGATTCCCTTGTTAATGCAATTTATATTTCAGACGGGATAATTTATGCCGGAGGAGGTTTTTACAAGGCTGGTACAGACAGTCGTCATAATTTTGCTGCATTTGATATAGCAACTGAAGAACTCACAGCCCTGGATATAGATTTTGACAGGACGGTTAATACTATTACCGGAAATGGTACCACGCTTTTTGTTGGAGGAGATTTTTTAAATGTAAACGGAACTACTCAGAAATACATTGTTGCAATTGATAAAGCAACAGGGCAGATTATTAACTGGAATCCACAGATTAGTAATACATTACCAGGGAAAGTTATGTCAATACTGGCTTCAGATACACTTATATGGGTTAGCGGTCTTTTTAATTCAGTTGGAGGTTTGCCGCATAAAAATATTGCATGCATCAGCTACAATTCTGCAAAACCTAAAGACTGGAAAACAGATGCAGATAATTCTGTAAATGTTCTTGCTGCTTCCCAGGGGTATATATATGCAGGAGGGAAGTTTACCAATATTAACGGGAAAAAAAGAGATGGGCTTGCAGCCTTTAATAAGGAAAACGGCAAGCTGAACAACTGGGCTCCAATGGAATCTATTGCAGCAGGTATGTATTATTCCTTTGAGAAAAATGCAATTTTACCTCATCTTGACAAGACTTATGTGGGCGGAACATCCGGCGTAAAGGATAATTACAATAATTATTCTCCAAGCCTGGTTGCCTATTCCCAGGCTTATAACCAGATAAATGGCAAGGTATATATAGATAAGAATTCTAACGGATTGCTTGATTCGGCTGAGATTCCATATAATAATGTCCTGGTTAAGATTGAAGGGAATAATGATATTTTCTATACACTGACTGACACATCAGGATATTTTGAAAGGAATGTAGGTGTAGATGACTATACTGTTACCGTTGCATTTCCTCCTAATGTCACTTCTACAAAACCTGTATCCTATATTCTGAATTTTGACAGTCTTGGACTTTCAGCAAACAATCTTGATTTCGGCTTGCAGATGAACCAGGTTAAAGACCTTAAAATTACATTCACTTCCCTCAGACGTCCGCGACCGGGTTTTGACACATATTATAACATAACCTATAAAAATACAGGTGCAGATATTGTGTCTGGCTATATTGAATATACTCATCCTGTTCAAAGCGTATTTGTGAAATCCGAACCTGATACCACTTCATATAATAATCCTTTAATGAGATGGGATTTTACCAATCTAAAACCAGGTGAATCAAGGTATATAAGCATTCAGCTTAAGGTCAAGGTATCAACTGCTCTTGGCATCGAGCTTCAGCATATAGCTTCTATATATCCTGTTGTTGATGATAACACTCCGAATAATAATTCAGATACTTTAAAAGAAATTACATCCGGCAGCGTTGACCCGAATGATAAAGCAGTTATTCCTTCAGGAAAAATCACTTCCACCCAGGTAAAAAAAGGAACATATCTCACCTACACTGTCCGCTTCCAGAATACAGGTACTGACACCTGTTTTACTGCATATATAACAGATACTTTGGATATAAATCTGAATGTCAATACATTTGAGATGCTTGCTGCAAGCCATCCTTATTCATTATTGATAGATAACCGCATCATAAAATGGACATTTGAGAATATATTATTACCCGATTCCGGCAGGAATATGGCTAAATCCAACGGATTTGTGAAGTATACAATACAGCCGTTAACAAATGTCACTGGTGGAATGATAAAGAATCTTGCATCTATTGTATTTGACTTTAATGAACCTGTAAAAACAAACTCAGTGCTCACAGAAGTTCAGGACGTAACATCAATAGGTTCGCAAACGGCTGGCAAAAATCAGCAGGGAACTCTGTTAGTATATCCGAATCCTATGTCTGATAAAGCAACAATTGAATTTAATACGGAAAAGGATGGTGCAGTAAACATAAGGCTTTGCGACATTACTGGCAGGGAAATATATGTCCTTTACAATGCTGCAATGCAAAAGGGAAATCACAGGCTGATATTCAAAACAGGTGATTTGAAAAACGGATTATACATACTGCAATACAAAACTGAAGAGGGAAGCAGAAATTACAAGCTGATTAAGTAATGAATAATTAAATTAGTAGTTATTCATTTACGAATTTAAAAATTCTGCCTTTTATAGCTTTGCCATTATCAGTATAATAAACAATAATAAATTTATTATTGTCAAGTTCCTGTATTGAAGGGTAAGAGGAATCATTATCTTTTCTCGGAGTATCAAATACAATAGGCTTACTCCAGGTATTACCCTTATCAAGTGAATAAATAAGGGCAGCGCCTTCGAGTCCTGAAGGCGGGTCAAAATCCCTGTAAGCAGATATGATTACGTCATTGCTAAGCTTATATAGATAAGGAGCATGACCAACAAAACCAAATGCTTTCCATGCTGACCAGGTTTTTCCACCATCATCCGAAACAGATTGCATCATTTTATCTTTCAAAGAGTACTTTTTCTCAACCTGGGTTCTTATATGCATCAGCATTCTTTTACCATCAACATCCAGCAGGCAGGGTTCCTGGAGATTTATACTGCTGCAGTCTTCAGGATTAATAACCATCTTATCCCACTTCCTGCCATTATCATCGCTTGTAAAAAGAGATATCCTTGAGTGTGTTTGATTTTTATCATTTGCTTTCTTGACCATCGGAACTCCGCCGTAAGCGCATAATATAAGCTTTTTGTTATATTCAATTACTGGGCTTGATACACCTTCATAGCTGATAACATTATTCTTTTCATCAGTCCAGTAGCCAGAAGCATTTGAAGAGAATTTAAGATTTGAGATATTGTTCTTATCAATCTGAACAAGTGTTGAAGGGTCAACTCTTTTACCATTATTCTTTGACAGTCCGAAGTATGTAAATATCTGCCATGGTTTGGATGTGTCAGCAGGAGCTATTGACCCGAAATAATTAAAAGCTATGTTTCCGTTGCTTAGCATTGTCAGGGACATATCACGTTCGTCAAGCAGTGGATTGTCAAAAAATGTTTCAGGCTTTGACCATGTCTTGCCATCCGGGCTCCCGTATTGCATGACTATATGACCTGAAGGGTCAACATGCTTTTTACCCTGGCGGTAGATAACAATAAGGGTTTTATCCCTGAGCTTTATTATGTCAGGAAAACCGAGATGACCGCTATCAAGTCTGTTAATATAAAAAGAGCTGTCCTGTGCAATAAAGCTTACTTTATTCAGAGGCTTCTGTGCAAAGCAGTAGCTATAAATTGAAATGGATATTAAGATTAGTATAAATGATAATCCTGATTTATTATTTTTCATGACATTGAATTTATTTACAATATTTACCCTTTACTTAAGACTTATGACTAGATACTTATGACTTAGTCTTTCAAAAACTCAACATTAGCTTCTATTTCAACATCATCACTTAAAACCATTGAGGAAGTTCCAACACCAAAATCAACTCTGTTCAGCTTGCCTGTAATTGTAAATCCGGCACGTGTTTTATTTGAGAATGGGTCAGTAACACTTCCGTTATAAACCACATCAAGAGCTATAGACTTCATTATGCCATGAATAGTGATATTTCCTGTAAGCTTATACTTATTATCTTTTATTTTTTTAAATGAAGTGCTTTTAAATGAAAGGGTAGGGAATTTTTCTGCATTAAAATATTTATCACTTTTCAAATCCTTATCCCTCATATCAATATCAGTATTGATAGAGTTTATATCAGCAGTCACTTCAATAGCAGCATCAGAAAAATCCTCTTTTCCTGCCATCAGCTTAACATCAAATGCCTTAAAATTGCCTTCCACATGGGATATTTTCATGTGTACAATACTAAAGCTTAATTTTGCATGGGCTTTGTCAAATGACCATTTTGACTGGCTAAAACCCGCAGCACTCATACCTAATACTAAAATTAAAATTACAATTTTTTTCATTTTTTAAATTTTAAATTAATTAATAAAAACAGATGTCATAGAAAGCGACCCGTATACACATTTATCATTGAAAAATGTTACTTTTTCATTTTCTTCTTTCAAAGCAAGCACATACAGCAAGGGTAAAAAATGTTCATTTGTCGGAATAGCTAATTGAGCTTCTTTTCCTAATGATTCATAATTGATAAGCTTCTCATGCTCATTATCTGTAATCAGCTTTTTGAATATGTCGTTAGCTTTCTCAGCCCATTCAAATCCTTCATTGCTTGTTCCCCAGTTTATCATTCCAAGGTTATGAACCATATTCCCGCTTCCCAATATTAGAACGCCCTTTTTACGAAGAGGGGATAGGTCTTTGGAAAGCTCATAATGCTGCATAGGTGAAAGATTATAATCAAGGCCAAGCTGAACAACCGGTACATCAGCTTCAGGATACATGCGTTTCAGCACACTCCAGCATCCATGATCCAAACCCCAATCCTCTGTTGTTTCAATTTTTACTTTTTGAACTATCTCTATTATCTCATCTGCAAGTTCAGGGTTTCCCGGAGCAGGATATATAACTTCATAAAGTTCCTTCGGGAATCCGCCAAAATCATGAATGGTTTTTGGGTTTTCCATTTCAGTAACAAACGTTCCTTTTGTTTCCCAGTGAGCAGATATACATAAAATAGCTTCAGGTTTAGGAAATAATTTGGCTATCAGGCTCCATCCTTTTGTAAATTCATTGTTTTCAATTACATTCATAGGGCTTCCATGTCCAGCAAACAGCACCGGCATCTTTTCGGAATTCTTGCTTCCCTTAGCCACTAAATTGTCTGATTTATGAATAATCATTGCAATATAATCATTGCAAATTTAATTATTAAAATAATTTTTCTGTGTTAATTAATGTTAATTTTCCTTACTGTGAGAAGTTTTTTGTTATGATTAACAAAGCATTTTTTACTGCAAAAATATTTCAGAATAACACATTTGAAAAAACAAAAACTATGCTGACAGTTTAGTGTAAATCACTTCTGCCAGCTTATAAGAGATATTCTTTTCCTTCCGTCCATCCTTATTGTAAGAGGTTTGTTAAATGCGACATGCTTAAAATAAGTTGATTGCGGAGAATGAGAAATAGGAGTTTGTTTGTCCAGAACATCCCATGCTATTATATTATCTGAATATTCCTGCTGAACAGTGAAGTACCCAACATTCATAGAGGTAACATTATGAAAAAAATGCGAGCCTGAAGAAGCTTCCAATGGGAAGTCCTCAAAGCTTGTTTCAACAATTATTTTAGCATTTGAAATCTGTGGCCAGGTAACAGGTATGCCGATCCAGCGGTCTCTTGTTCCCCACCTGCCTGCACCAATCAATATGTATTTCTTATTGCTTTTACGCATCTCTTCATTAAGCTTTTCTATTTCATTTACCATCTCCATGGTTTTGCCTTTATCAAACTTTTCCCTGTCAATATATATTACATCCCTTATATCGTTTATTAATCCGTTCCCCATGCCCTTGTCAGTGTATAATAATATTTCATTTTTGTTTATTTCTTCAAGATTAATATTATAATCCTCTATTGCTCCTAATAATGGCTTTATCTGAAGAAGATAAAATGTGGCTTTATTATCTGCATCTTTTGTCAGGTCTACCGCAAATTCTACCTCAACAGGCGAACCCATAGCTTCTTTTACTATATCAAGAACTGCTTCAATAGTATTGGCAAAAGGAATGTAATTATACTTGAGTAAATCAGCAAAATTTATAATCCTCGGACCTGCCATGCTTAAACCCGGCTGAATTCTTTCATTATCTATATCATAAACTGATGCACAATGATTAAGTGTGCCATGCTTTTCAGCTACATCTATGTCAAGGGTTATTAACCCCGCATCCTCACCTTCGAGCAGATTTACATCTTTGTTATTAAGATTTACAGCATAAAAATGTAATTGTGAATTTTTAAGCTGGTCCTTAGGAGAATTAATTTCAAGGTTTGGGTATAATGGAGAAAACCTGAAAGCCTTTTCACCTTCAACAACAAATTTGCCCAGACCGACCGCAGCAATAGCAAAACCCTCATCAGGCTTCATGTGAGCAAAAGGATAATAATTATATGATTGAGCTACTCCGCTTATATGAGGATAAAATGTATCCTCGTACTGATTGCCGACAACCTCCTGTATTATTACAGCCATGCGTTCTTCCTCAATCTTGTAATTTATAGCTTCAATATAGCTTCTTGCTGTTTTGGAATATACTGATGCATATACAAGCTTAATAGCAGACATTAGCTGCTCCAGTCTGACCTTGGGGTCAGGATGATTATTAGGTAACAGGTAGGTTTCAAATATTCCGGCAAAAGGCTGCATAAGCGAATCTTCAAATAAGCCTGATGAACGGACTGCAAGAGGTTTAGTGATAAGCCTGATAATAGATTTCAATCGCTTTATAGTAGTTTCTGTCAGATGAGAGCTGATAAACAGCTCCTTTATTTTCTGATAATCATGTTCATTGTTAATAATTTCATCTCTCAGCTTATTATGCTCCATAAAATATTCAAATTCATCTGTGCCAATAACAGATGTAATTGGAGTCCTGATATTGATCTCCGGCAATATGCTTTTAAAATCAAAATTATATATTAATGAATTCACGAAAGCAAGACCTCTTCCCTTGCCTCCAAGTGAGCCGGGAGCTATGCTAACTATATTGCTTTCATCTAATATTGCGCTTTCTTCAAATGGAACTACCTTGCCTTTATTCTGCTCATTACGGAATTTCTGAATAATCTCAAGTACATATTTTCTTATTTTGTGAGGGCTTTCAAAATCTTCAATTTTAAGCGGACTGATAATTTTAGCAACCTGTATTTCTCCTCTTGCCATCAGCCATAAAGAAAAATGATTACGCTTAGCATGATAAATTAATGATTCATCCGGTATTGTTTTCAGCAGATTCTCAAATTCTTTTACTGATTTAGCTATTGCAATTGCTGTACCTTCACTGTTTTTATAGACAAAGTTGCCAAAGCCAAGATAATGCGTGATAAAGCTTTTAAAATCTTCTGCAAGATTTTCTGAATTTTTATCTATAAAAGTCGCAAGCAATTCAAAAGCTTTCTTTTCATTTTCCGGTTCACTTGATTGCAATATGATAGGTAAATCCTTTATCCCTGTCCGCAGGTATTTGATGATTTCTTCACCAGCTAAGCTATTCATCTTACCTTCTTTCTCAAACTTCATGTCTGTTATAAGGCAAAGCAGAAAATCTTTATACTTGTTAGCAATGCCCACAGCCTCCTCATAGTTGGTTGCCAATAATATTTTTGGACGAGCTCTTAATTTTAAAACTCTGTATAATTCATCTGAACTAACATCATCAATTATCCTTTTTGTCTGTTCAAGTACAATGCTGTAAAGTATCGGTAAATACCTTGAATAATATTTTGGGGAATCTTCAATCAATAAGATTACTCTGGATAAACCTATTTTAGTATCATTTTCAACATTTATTTTATCTTCAAGAAGCTTAATCATTCCAAAGAACATTCTTGAATCGCCGTTCCATACAAATATACTGTCTATGCTTTTAATATTTTTATAAAGCACTATATCATTATTATTATTCAACAGGGAGTATATCGGTATGTAAGGGAACAATCTTTTCAGCTTTTCACTCAGGCAAATGGGTGTATTCTTATCAACACCCACCATCATTATTATCAGGTCAAAATGCTTAACCCTCAACTGCTCTACAGCTTCGTATTCTGTAGTAACTCCTGTTATCCTGGGCATTGATGTTAGATTCATCTGATAGTATTCGCCAAGCACATACTCTGAAAACCTCCCTTCATTCTCAATTATGTATGCATTATATAAGTTTGAAATAAGCAGTATCTCTTTTACTTTAAAAGGCATTAAATCATGATACAAATCCCTGTCAGCGTTGTTTTTATTTAAAAATTTCTGTAGCAGCTGCCTGCTTGTGATTTTAGTCTCGGGTGTTTCAATTACCTCAGGTTCTTCAGTTAAATCCTGTTTTGCCAGTATTTCTTTTGCTTTGTAACTATTGAGGTAACCTGCTATCAGGCTGGCAATATTGTCAATTAAATGCCTTTCTTCCTTAAGGAAAGGTCCTTCTGTTTCCTGTGAAAATTCTTTTGTATAATGAATTTCAATAATTCCCTTTTTACTGTCAATGGTTTCAAATGGCTGAAGCTGAAACCATTTTGTTTCACGGAATCCTGATATTACATAAGACTTGCTGTCATACCTTATCCTAGAAACTGTAAATTCAGGATACTGCCATGCCTTAGGCAGGATAAGACAGATCTGCTGTAATGTTTCTTCTATTGATTTATTCTCTTTAAGAATACTTGTAACTTCATTAATAGCAGCAAGCTCCTTTAGTCTTTCCCTGTTTTCGAGAATAAGTTTGTTAATTCTTTCCTGTGATAATGTTGAATTATTCATAGGTTCAAAATATTTAAATTTTAATTTATTTTTTTCTTACTACTTACAACTTACTACTTTTCTATTTGCAATTTTTATTAATTAAACCAATCACATCTTTCATACCCAGATTATATGCGGCTTTAAAATCTTCACACCCTTCTTCCTGACGTCCAATGTTAACCTTTGAAATTCCCCTGTTTCTATATGCTTCGGGTAATGCAGGATTTAAAGCAATTCCTTTGTCACAATCTTCAATGGAACCGACATAGTCCTTTAATACACCTTTTGCATTAGCCCTGTTGATATAAGCATCTGCGTAATTTGGTTTTAACTCAATTGCTTTGCTGCAATCTTCTAATGTGGATTTAGGATCGTTTATATTAAAATATACAGCAGCTCTGTTACAATATGCTTCAGCAAAATCAGGTTTAATTTTGATAGCATTTGTGAATTCATTTATTGCCTGCTTGTAATCATTCAGATAATAATACATCCTCCCTGCACTGAAATGCGAATCTGCATAATTAGATTGTAATTTTATTGATGTCAGATAATCCTGTAAAGCTCCCTGGTAATCGTTTAAATCGCTTTTTGCATCTCCTCTTGCACTGTAGCTGTAAAAAATATCAGGACTCTTATTGACAAGGTCAGTAAATAAAACTACACCGTCTTTCCATACCTTATTCCTGTTATAAGTTACTACTGAGAATATAATTACAGCACCTATTAATATACTGTTAAATATTGGCTTTGCTTTTTTCGAATAGCTTAATTTATTATCAAGGATGTCTGAGTAGTACTTACCGATAATGAAAAGCAAACCTATATATGGAATATAAGTATAACGTTCAGCTACAATAGCCTGTCCGTAAGGAACTAATTGGAGTGACAAACCGATTGTAATTATAAAGAACAATAAGCCAAAGATTAAAGTCTTTTTATATTTTCCTGCAAAGAATACACCGATTAAAATTAATAAGTTAATAAGCGGAGCAATATAATATTCAGGTGGTAAATTTCCACTGGTACCTACCGGATAATAATGTAAAGTCGATAAATTATAAGGAACTATAAGCTTGATAACATAGAAAAACACAGAATAATTAAGGAGGAAGAACCTGTCAAAATAAGTGAAGCGATTTGATATGTCAACTGTTGTATTGCCTGTTTGTCCTATAAAAGGAAGCAAAGCAAAAAATATGGAAAATATTAAAAAGGGTATTTTATTTAAAAGATTTGAAAAAAGCGATTTGAAATTTGTAATTTGTCCGTAATAATAATCTATAAGTATCATCACTACTGGTAAAGTCACTGCTGCTGGCTTTGATAAAAGAGACAAAATAAACAATATGAAACAATATATTAAAAACTTAAATTTTGGAACTTGATACTTGATACTTGATACCTGGTGCTTGAATTTTATATAAAATATCAATGCAGATAAATAAAAGAAAGAGAACAACACATCCTTAAGCCCTGTAGCCCACGCAACAGATTCCACATGCATAGGGTGGATGGCGAAAAACAAGGCTACCAGAGCCGAAAGCTCCGGCTTTTTTGTTAATAAAAATATCAGATAAAATACCAGTATTATATTTAATAAATGCAATATCAGGTTTTCTATATGAAACGGAAGCGGATTCAGACCATTCCATATTTTGTATTTTTCATCAGGATTAGAACCCCATAATTTGTAATTAATTGCAAAAGTCAGAATTGTCAGAGGATGATATAAATACACATCACTCGTGCTGAATATTTTTTTTAGATGAGCTGCATCTAAACTTGTTATATCTTTATTTTTGTAAATATGAACATTATCATCCCAGGGTACAAAACCATTTTTAATTGAGCTCGAATATATAATTACCGTTAACAGCAGGATAACAAACAAAAAGATTGTGATTTTTTTCTTATCATTCTTTGCTTCCTGTCCCGATTTTTTCGGGATTCGCACATCACCCTTTACTCTATTTTCCTTTGCCTTTTGCTTTATTGGTGGTTTTGCATTTTTTTTATTCATTTCGATATTTAAGTTGGAATTCTAATAAATACTTTTATTTTTGTTTTTCAAAATTAATAAAAAAACAATTTGCTAAAATTATAAAATTATGAGCAACAGACGAACATTCATAAAACAATTTGGCGGAATTGCCGGAACAATAGCTTTATCTGATGTTTTTGGCTCTGTTTTCGCAGGTGAATTTAAAAATATGTCTAAAAGCATTGCTGATCTGTCTCCTCCTCTTGCTGCAATGGATGAGGATTTCTGGGGATGGATAAAGGAACAATATACTGTTTCACCGAATATTATAAACCTTAATAATGGCTCTGTCAGTCCTCAGCCAAAAGTGGTTCAGGATGCTGTTACAAGGATTTACCAGATGGCAAATGAGGGACCAGGATATTATATGAATGTTATTATCGCCAATGGAAGAGAATCTCTTAGAATGAAAATGGCGGATCTGGCTGGTTGTTCTTTAGAAGAAATTGCTTTTAACAGGAATACAACTGAAGCCATAAATACTGTTATATTTGGCTTAAATCTTAAGGCTGGCGATGAGGTGCTTGTGGCTAAACAGGATTATGGCTCAATGCTTAATGCATGGAAACAAAGAGAGAAAAGGGATGGCATTAAATTAAACTGGCTTGACCTTAAATTGCCTCTTGAAAATGAATCTGAAATAGTAAAACTCTATGAAGACGCATTCACGCCTAATACAAAGGTTGTCATGATAATGCACATGATTAACTACACAGGGCAGATTATGCCTGTAAAAGCTATTGCCAGGGCTGCTCATAAAAGAGGTATTGAAGTCCTTTGTGATGGCGCTCATACTTTTGCTCATTTAGACTTCAAAATCCCGGAACTCGAATGCGATTATTTCGGAACCAGTCTCCATAAATGGCTTTGCGCTCCTTTTGGAACGGGAATGCTTTATGTTAAAAAAGAAAAAATAAAAAATATATGGCCCCTGTTATCCGATAACGACCCGGCAAGAGATGATATACGCAAGTTTGAATCTCTCGGTACACGAAATGTCCCAGGAGAAATGGCTATATCTCATGCAATTGACTTTCATAATATTATTGGCAGTAAAAGAAAAGAGGAAAGATTACGATATCTTAAAAATTACTGGGCTGACAGAATTAAGGAAATCCCTAAAGTAAAAATCAATACTTCTTTCAAACCTGAATTCTCCTGCGGGCTTGCACATTTTTCTATTGAAGGTAAAGAAACTAAAGAAATCGAAACAAAGCTGTTTGATAAGTATAAAATTTTTGTACCTCCAATGGATCTTGAACATATAAAAGGTATCAGGGTTACTCCACATCTTTATATCACTACCAAAGACCTCGACCGTCTTGTAAATGCTGTCAATGATATTGCAAAAAGTTAATCTATGCTATTTTTCAGATTGAAATTTCTTCTTTCCTTAGCTTTTATTTTTTTATCATTATTTCTTATAGCTGATAACACCGATTCTCTTCAGCCTGCACTCCATACTCCATACTCCATACTCCATACTAATAAAAACTTTCTGGCAGAAGCCAAAATTCATTATGGCTTCATTATGAGACACCATAAGAATATGGCTAATATGACAAATATTCATCTCTCTGCTTTCGAATTCAGCATTTCTAAGCAAACTGATGGAAATGAAATATGGCATAATGCATATGCTTATCCGCAATATGGTATCAGCTTCTGGTATTCATCTTTAAATAATTCTGAAATTTTAGGCAGAGCCTATGCAATAAATCCCTATATCAATTTCCCTTTATTTGCTAAGCATTCTTTTAGGCTCAGCTATCGCTTTGGCGTCGGGCTTGGATGGCTTAGCAAAAGATTTGACACCAGGAATAATTACAGGAATATTGCTATAAGTTCTCGTATTAACAGTACAATTAGAATGAACTTGCAATCAGACTTCACTTTTGGAAATATCGTTATTTCTCCTGGTCTTGGCATGACCCATTTTTCTAATGGGAATGTTAAAAAACCAAATTTGGGAATTAATATTGTGACAGCAAACCTCGGATTAACATACACTTTCGGGAAACTTAAATATGATAATTTAATCCGAAAAAATATGCCAAAATTGACTAATTCTTCGGATTTAACATTGATTGCTAACATCGGAACAAAAGCCATCAATAAATTAGGCTGGAATGATTATTTTGTTTATAATTTTGAATTAAGCTATTTAAGAAAAGTTAGCTATAAAAGCAGATTCGGAGCCGGTATTGATTTGTTTTATGATATTGCTGAATCTGTAATTCTTCAAAATAGCGGAGAAAATATTAGTCACAACTGGCAGGTAATTAAACCGGGAGTTTTTGCTGCTTATCAGCTTGATATATCTAAGCTTAGTCTTAATTTCAATTTGGGCAGATATATATACTCAAAATATAAAGGAGATGGTTATATTTATAATAGATTAGCTATTAGGTATGCTGTTTCAAAAAATGTTTTTCTTAATATTTCTCTTAAGGCTCATTTTGCAAAAGCTGATGTAACGGAATACGGAATTGGATATAAGCTTAAATGATATGAAACGATCTGATTTCAGATTAATTTTATTGTTTTTTCTGCTTTGCATAATTATATTTTGCAAAAGCTATTTTTTTACTGATGGGTATTTAAGTCCTGATTCTACTCAGTATCTCAAGCTTGCCAGAAACCTTTCCGAAGGGAGAGGCTTATACATAAATGATTTAAGCAATCCTGAAGGTAAAACTTACTTTGCAATGTGGCCTTGCGCCTATCCATATTTGATTTTTGTATTGTCAAAAATTACTACTCTGAGTGTTTTCAGCGCATCTAAGGTTCTTAATATTATTTTTATTGCTTTGATTTTTATTGTTTTCAGAAAATTATTTAAAGAAAATGCTTTCTGGTTTGGATTAATTTTCCTTTTCAATTCTGTATTGGAAACTTTTACATATACCTGGTCAGAAGTGCCGTTTATATTCGGGTTACTGTGTTTTAGTGTTTCAGTATTTTACTATTTGTTTAAAGGAAAAAACAGCAATTTATGGCTGGCTTTAATCTTTCTTTCATCTTTATTCCTTTTTATATCAAGATATGTCGGAGCTTTCAGCTTTGGAATCATTGCATTAATTATGCTTTATCAGTTTATTAAGAAAAGATATAAAGAAGCTATTAAAACTTTCATTGTGCTTTCAATTTTATGCTTGATTTTATTTGCTTATTTGTATCACAACGAAATTACTAACGGATATTCAACAGGATTAATGAGAATTGACAGGAGGGACAATTTGTCATTTATGTTAAAAAAGATTCTTATAGGTGAATTTAAAGAAGTAATTCTGTTTAATCTACATAATAGCTATAAGTATTTGCTTATATTTTTATCTCTAATTATCGAAATACCAATTTTTATTTTCATATTAAAGAAAATTAATAAAAACAATTATACTGAAGGTTACACTGAAACCAAACACCTATGGAAAATATTTCTTTTCGTCGGTTTTTCTTATTGGATTTCTATCATAATAATGAGATTCAAATATCAGTTTGACCCGATAGATTTTCGTTTTCTTTGCCCATCCACCTTCCTGTTTGCATTAGCATTTTTATCTTATCTGTTAACAAGAATTGATATAAAATCAATTAATTACAGACTTGTATATATATTCTTGTTTGCAATGACAATATATTATTTGCCGAATAAAAAGTATGTATATGAATATTATATAAAAGGCAATCTCTCCTTAAAGCAGGAAAATATTGATTATAATACAAACATTAAAAATATAATGAATAAATACAGCACTATACCCTCAAACAGCCTTGTTTTATTCGGAAATAAACATGTCAATTATCTAAGGAATGACATTTCTGTTTTCAGACCTTTATACAGAGAGCCTATGCAGCCTTTCATCCAGATGATTCTCAAAAATTCTAAAGCCGG
>CAZMDE010000025.1:0-12035 GCA_964564355.1 uncultured Bacteroidales bacterium
ACCAATTGATTATAAAATTTGTACCTTTAATTGCATTTATTGTGAATGTGGATGGACAAAATCCATAAATATTAAAGAAGAAGATTTTCCCTCAAAAGCTTCAGTTTTCAATCTGCTTGAAGCAAGGTTAGACGAAATGAAACATAATAAATCAAAGATTGATACTATTACATTTGCAGGAAATGGTGAACCCACTCTGCATCCTGAATTTTCTTCAATTATTGATGGTACTATTAGCTTAAGGAATAAGTACTATCCTGATGCTGATATTGCAGTTTTATCAAATGCTTCTCTGATAAATAATGAAATTATCAAAAAGACATTATTGAAGGTAGATAAAAATATGCTTAAATTAGATGCTGGAAAAGAAGAAACTTTTCAAATATTGAACAAGCCAAGCATTAATATTAGCCTGAAGCAAATTGTCAATAATCTTAAAATGTTTAATGGTGATTTGATTATACAAAGTTTATTTGTTAAAGGGGAACATAATGGAATTAAAATTGATAACACTGATGAAGATGAAGTCAATGAATGGTTAAGATATATTAAAGCCATTAACCCTAAATTATTAGTTATTTATTCTATTTCCAGACAACCAGCTGATAAAAAAGTTATTAAAGTAACAAAATCTGATCTGATTAAAATAGCTGAAAGAGCTAAAAAGACAGGTTTAAATGTTGAAATATATTAATAGATAATAAAAGTAAATCTCAAATGTTAAATTATCCTCCTAAAATATTAATTGCATTTGGAGAGGCTCTTAGTGGTAATGAAAAAATATTTAACTGGCTATTGAAAAATGGGTACTCCGAACTAGCTTCATTATCAAAATCAATACATGCAAGTGTGCCTGCTTTCGATTGGTTAATGAAAAATGGTTTCCGACAATTAGCAGCATTTAGCAATGCTATTGATGATGATGACAAAGCTTATAAATGGCTCGTAGATAATAAATTCACCTTTTTAGCAATTCTATCCGGCGCATGTCACAGAGAAGAAAAAGCTATTGCTTGGTTAAATCAGAGAAATTTACAGATTTTTATAGTGATAGCTAGTAAAATAAATGAAATAAAAATTCAGCAACATAGGGACTACAATGATTATCATAAAATGCACTTTTAAATAATCATAAATCTTTAGCCATACACCAATAAATTTTTAGATTTGATATTACAATAGATTAAAATTCCTTTGTAGGTATAAAAAAACTCCCGATTTACGGGAGTTTTTTATGTTTTTAAAATAAAAAAATTATTAATATTCCCACAAATTATGTTCAAATTCGAATATTTCATTTTTTATTCTCTCTGATTCGAGTTGCTGGTCAATACCTTTGGTATATTCTTGAATTTTTCGATCAAACACATTAGATTCTTTATAAATATAACTTGTAAACATACGTTTCCAAAACAAATCATCATAAGTTAAACGTGCTCCGTCATTGAACCTGTTGAAAACCTCACTTTTTGCAAGCAAGGGTCTTACATCCTGAAAATATACCCAAAATAATGGCACGAATCCTTTAAACTCATTTGTAGCTTCATCAAATCCTTCTAGAATTGGACAAATACCAATAATTCGTACATCCATAACCGAGCGTTGTTTATCAAAAAACCAATCTTCTTTTACTCTTATTCTAGTTACATCTGATGATCTAAAGTCTTTACGTGTTATGAAAATTGTATCATTATAAGGTGGATTAGGATTCTTTCCTCTTAAAGTGTCTGTGCGAGATAATTTTGTAAATAACTGCACCGGAGATATTGGAGTTAAGAACTCATCATTATATTCTCCTGCTTCATAAGCTATTAATGATCCTTCTTTTAATGCGTCAATAATTGTTGACATAAAACTTTTTCTTCCATTTTGCGGCTCTAATGGAAAATAAAATGGTTCATTTAACTTTTCTTTAAAGTCTATTGTCCGCCAAATTCTTTTTGCCCAATATACATCAGATTCTCTGACATAGCAATATGGAATTGGTTTTCTATTTTCATTTGATATTTTTTCATAAACACCGTCTTTTTTAGGACTATCCAGAACTTGTGAAAATGTTATATTCTGTGCTCCGAATAATAAAAAAAGATTAATTATTAAAAATATTTTTTTCATATAACCTCCTTATTAAATATGCTTTTTTTTTAATTTATAGTAAGGTTGATAGATGATAAGGTACGTGTTGTACCATCAGGTCCCTTTGCTTTTATATTTTCAATATATACCTTCTGTCCTCTTCTGCTGTTGTTTAAAGTTTTCTTCATTTCATCACTTAACCTGTTGCCTGTTGTTCTTTTTTCAATCAAATCCCCACTGACCAATGTAGATAATGAAAATTCTGTAACTACAAAATACAGGTTAAAGTCAAAATTTTCCATTTGAGGAATAATTGCTCCTGCAGCAATTAATTCCTGTTTTGATATAGCGCCTCCCTTTTTGTTAGCTATGAAAGCAGCTGGGTCAGGTACCATTTTAACACGAAATTCTGAGCTACCCATTAGTTTTGTAGTTCCCATGACATCTGCACTAACATTAATTATAGCTTTTTTTTGTCCCTGATTAACTTTTACAACATATTTACCACCTCCTTTGGGAGTTAATGTTCCAGCAGAAATTGTTGGTTTTAATTTTTCCATTGCTATTCCAGGGCTTGATATAGATACAGGATTTTCTACTCCAATGTAAAATACATTCATTGCATCCGCTGATACGGTTACTGAGGGTTTTGCTACTATATATTCCTGGTTAAAATAATAAGCCTCTTTTTCTCCTGTTGGAGATACCATTCTAATAACTCCTGCATATTTCTGAGCCCCTAATGCATTTGCTACAAATTTAAGTTTTCCAACTCCTCTATAACCATCCACTTTTAAACATGAAGCAGGGTCAAAATTTACTATTGTATCTACACCTGTTTTAATAAATATCTCAGGGTTTTGCTTTGTGTCATATGCAGCAACTATTACATCTGCCTCGTATGAATCTCCCTGTAAAACATAACTACTCTTTGGTATTACCTTTGCACCAATCTGGTCAAATTTAAAATCCTCTGCAGTTATTGCTTTATATAAATGAGTAATAACATCTGATTCAGCATTTCGAACATCAACTATGAGTTTATTAAGAATTGTTACTGAACCGGCTAATATTGTATAATAAAAATTATTAAACTCCCAACTGCGAATATTACCTGATAATTTTTCTTTTTTATTTTTAGTATCTAGTCCGAATTTTACGTCTGCCGTATCTTTGCCGATAATTTTATATAATTGAAGTTTATAATCATTTATTTTATTCTTCAATTCCCTTGCTTTACCCTTTGAACCATCCTGGGATTCCCCCATAAAATAATTGGTTGGCATATTATAATTGTCTTTAGCTTTAACATCTCCTAATGGAAGTTTTTTTGCAAAATCAATTGTCATGCCCCCCCCTTCTGTTTTGGCTACTACTTCATATTTTAGGGTATTAATATAATTAACAAGTTCATCAGAAAGCTTTTTTACTTCTTTAGCTTTTTCCAGATAAGGTTTTACTTTATTTTCATTTAATGTATACTGTGCATCAAAATTTGCATAATCTTTTAGAATCTTCTTCTCAAAATTCTTGTTAGTCTGAACAAGACTTTCATTAACAATAACGAATGCATTTAAAATATCCTTAGAAACATTAAGAGCAAGCAAAGCAGTTAATACAAGATACATCATTGCTATCATCTTTTGCCTCGGGGTCTCTTTATATCCTGCCATAATTTTTTATATTATAATATATTTAAATTATTAATTTTATTAATAGTTGTTTATTTTTTTGTGTTAATATTCATTGCTGCAAGCATATTTCCATAAACACTATTAAGCGCAGAAATATTTTGATTTAAAAGTGCTGCCTGTTCTTTATATTTGGAAGTAAACTCTATTGAGTCGTGAATATTATTAATAAAATTATTCATTTGTTCCTGGAGTTTTGATGTAGTTTGCACCTGCTCATTTGAGCTCTTTAGCTGTAATTCATAAACTGAATTAAGTGCTGCAAGATTTTTAGATATAGTCTGTAATTTCTCTATATATACCTTATTATCTGCTCCGGAAAAATCCAGTGAAGCTGCAGATTTAGTTAAAATTTCAGATGAACTGGAATATTTCTTTGCGAGTTCGTTTACTGATGCTGTCGCTGCTTTAAGACTATTTACATATTGTTCATTTACATTCGAATCTTTTTTCATTATATCGGATGCATTTAAATATGCATTTGATAGTTCTGAAGCTGATTTAGACGCATTTTTTATATTTGTTGCAAGCTCGTTTGAAACACTTATATCCTGTGAAAGTGAATCATTTGTTTTTTTATAAGTATCACTAAGTTCGTTTGCTGATTTAGAAGCAGATTTCATATTTTTCACATATTCGTCTGTTGCTAAAGATGCATTTGAAACATCAGATAATTTTGATGTTGTATCACTTAGTTTTCTTAAACCAAATCCTAAGCTTTCTATTAATTCAGGTCCAATTTTTGCTTCCTGTAGAAGATTATCAAGTTCCTCTGTTATTGGCTTTTTATCTAAATCTAATTTATCTAATTCTTTATCATCATGATACATACCTCCTAATTCAGGGTATACTAAACTCCAGTCTGGTTCAACATGTGGTGGTTCAAAAGCTGAAAAGAAAAATATTAATGCTTCCACACTTAATCCTATTACAAGCATTAATCCTGCTCCAGGATAATGCTGAATTTTAAAAAGTGCTCCAATCATTACAATTGAAGCTCCCCATCCGTATACCTTTGCCATGAAAAGCTTATAACCACGTGACCTGACTAAACTGTTGATATTCATCATAATTTTAAAGAATTAAAATAATTATATTAATAAAAACTCAACTTAAAACTTACACCTTTCTATTTAATTATATACATTGGAGGATTTTTCACCGTCTCCTTTATTTCGTCCTAAATAAGATTGTACACATCTAAAACCAATGTAACTCTTTGCTGTGTCCTGATATTCATAAGATCTTGTACCTACCTGCATGAAATAACCTACATCCTTCCAAGAACCTCCCCTTATAACTTTTCTTTTTAATACTGCAGGGTCATTATCATTTGCTTCGTATGTATAATCTGAATTTAAATCATGAGTAAAATTATATGCTGATTCATCATATGAATTACTTGTCCATTCTGCAACATTCCCTGCCATATCATATAAACCAAAATCATTTGGTGCATAATGTCCAGCAATTAATGTTGTCAACCCTCCGTCATCTATGTAGTTGCCTCTTAAAGGTTTATAATTCCCTAAAAAACACCCATTGCTGTTTCTGATATAAGGACCTCCCCATGGGTATGGACTTAAATCCAAACCTCCGCGTGCTGCCCATTCCCACTCTGCTTCATTTGGTAATCTGAAAAGATTTGCATCTGCTTCTTCTCGCTGTCTCCTGTAATTGTTAAATAACTCAGACCTCCAAATGCAAAATGCCCGTGCTTGCTTCCAGCTTACACCTACAACAGGATAATTATCATATGCCGGGTGCCAAAAATATTTTTCTGTCATTGGTTCGTTAAATGAATATGTAAAATCATGAACCCATGCAAGTGTGTCTGGATATACATTTATTACATCTCTCTTTATAAATGCACTCCTGTCTTTTATACCATTACCATAACCACCGCCAGTAATATTTCCCTTTTCGTCTTTCTTAAATTCATATCTGTTTGCTTTATTTGCAGCAGCTTTTAAATCTATCCAAAAATATTCGAAATTTAACTTTCTTGTATCTATTTCTTTCCTTCTATAAAATCTTTCATTTTCAGGTAAGTACATCTGATTTAGTATTTCTCTTGTTTCCTCATCCCTGCTATCCCATTTTATAGGTGTTCTCCAGTTTATAAAAGGTGGATTTAAATCTTCTCCAAATTTATTAGTTGTTATTAAATGGTCCTCAAAGCTTTGTCCTAATAAAATATGAGCTATAGAATCCTTTACCCAATATACAAACTGCCTGTATTCATTATTTGTTATTTCCGTTTCATCCATATAAAACGCTCCTACTGATATCGTTTTTGATTGGGATATCTGAGAATAGGGAACATCCTGATCACTAGGTCCCATAACATAACTACCCTGAGGTATAAATATCATTCCATATGGGTCAGGCATAAACCAGGGAGTTCTTCCTGTTACACCTATTAATTGACCATTTCCGCTATTTTTACAACTGGCTAAAATCAGTAGCGAAAATAAAATTGCAATATATGAAAGAAATTTACTCATTTTGACTCCTTTCTTTTAAGTATTTAAAATAAAGAAATATTATTTATGTTTAACGAAACATTTTATAATATGTTACAAAATAAACCGTTTTTATTAATAATAATTTCTCCCTTCTCGGAACTTACAATTTCTATAAGAACCTCACATTTTTATAACTCTCTTTTGGCTTGACTACCTCTATCTTGAAACAATAACCTATATATATTTCATGACTACCTGAACTCTTCCCTTTTCCTCCCATTGCAGAGGTTGTTATATCATAAGAGTATCCTACTTTTAAATTCTCATAAACGCCTGGACCGAATGGTTTAAATCCTAACATAATTACTACAGCATCAGTTTTTCTATAGCTTAATCCTGCCCAGAATTTATTATTATAATCTAACATTGCATTTATATCAATTTGCATTGTGACTCCATCAGTTTTTATCAATGTTGAAGGTGTTAATATAAAACCGCTTAATCCATGTTTTTCTAATGAATAATGATAACCTCCTGTTAAATAATAATGTCTTGCTAAATCAAATGTTGACTTATTTGCAAACTCCTCCTTACTACCCATCAATTGTGATGCAGACAATCCTGCATAAAATTTGTCCTTTTCTTGGTAAAAAATTCCAAAACCTAAATCTATTGCCATTGCACTCAAATTGTCTTTGTTTAATAAGATAGGGTCTGATTCATCTATTGGACGAAATTTGGAAAAATCTATCTTTTTATTTTTAAATCCGGCCTGTAATCCCAAAGATAGCTTCCCTGCACCTACATCGCTAATATGATAGGCATATGTTAGATTTGCATTCAAATCATTAAATTGCGCTATCGTTTCCTGTAATACTGTTAAACCAATACCCCCATGAATTGCTTTGAAAAAATTATCTGCAGTTATTAATGTAGTTACCGGTCTGCCCTCAAATCCAACCCATTGTTGTCTATGAAACAAATTTGCACATATCTGCCCATTCATACCCGCATATGCAGGATTTATACCTAAATTATTAAACATGTATTGACTGAACTGTGGCTCCTGTTGTGTATATCCATAAATACTTATGAAAAACAAGGTTAAAAAAATTAAATAATTCTTTTTCATAATAAAGTTCCTTTTTAAATTCCCAAAAAGCGTGCTAAATTAAACAAAATTTCAATTATCTTAATAAATGTTAATTATATCATCAAAATTCTTTAAACAAATTACGTCTTAAATTGTTAATAACTTATTTTGCAAATAGAGAATAGTTTTTATAAATAAAAATCAATATTAATCATTTGAATTATAAAAATAAATTATTCATAATTTGCTCATTTATGCTCATGAGATTGCTTCAATACGTTTTGGCTTAATTATTAAATTAATGAAAGTCTCTTATTATTTGCTATTAAGCCTGTCTATAATATCATTTAATTTATCAATATTTGGTTGGTTCAGAGAATAATATATTTCATGGGCTTCTCTTTTTGCATTTAATACACCGCTATCTTTTAATAACTTCAAGTGATTTGATGCAGCCGGCTGGACAATATTCAATTTAGTATAAATCTGCGTAACGTTCATTTTTGGCTTTTCAGTTAACATATCAAGTATAGTCATTCTAACTGGATTTGAAACTACAGTAAACATCTTTACTACTTTTTTAAGCTTTTTTTCATCTAAAGCATATTCTGACATAATCATAATTTAAATTAAGAAGCAAAGATATATAAAAAAGTAATTACTAATTACTAATTACTAATTATTTTTTATTATTATTCTTAAAGGTTAAATTTTAGCAATTCCCAGTAGGCAGAAAATGCTTTTAGCTTTATCACAAATCCAAGTCAAATATTATTATGCAGAAAACCAAAACAGTAGATCAAACCACTTAAAACAATGGGAAGATAGAATATTTCATATTCTTTAGTAATACACTTAAAGACAATTTTTTAATTTTTATTGTGCTTTTTTACGTGGTGCCCTTGGCTTTGTTAAGCCTTTTATAGCATCTTTGGCTTTACCATTTTCAGGGTCAATTGTTATAATTTTTTCCCAATAGGTTTTTGAAGTTGGGATATCATTTTTAATATAATAGTAATAACCAAGATATTCGTAGGCTTCTATTAGCTCCTTTTTAAATTTATCTGGTGTTAGTTCTATAATCTGTAATGTCTGTTCATAAAATGGCTTTGCAAGTCCTTTTTCAGCATCTGCATCCATCACCGAATTAATTCTCGCTCGATAGATATACCCATAAAATTGTGCAGGTAATAGCTGAATTACTTTAGCAGAAACAGAATCTCCCATTAATGCTAATTTTTTCTTAGTTATAGAATCAATAGGTATAGTAGGATCTGAAATTACTCTATAACATGCTTTCCCCAACTGGTAATACTCATTGGCACCTGGTGATTTTAAAGATTTTACAAACTTTTCATAAAATTTAACAGATTTAACATTTTTATTAAGCTTTTCGTAGATTTTAGCTATATCTTCATAATAATTTGTCTTACTACTATCCATTTTGATTACTATTAAATAATTTTCTATGGCTAATGAATCCTTATTATTCTTTAGTAATAGCTTTGCATAATAATCATAATCAGAAATGATTAATTTATTTTCTTTATTCACTAATTTTAGCATTTTATTAAAAGCTTTTAATACTTTGTTATAATCTCCTAATTCATAGGAATTATAGGTTTGCAAACGTAACAGAACAAAATTACTGGAATCAGCTTTTAAAAATTTGTCTATAAATTCGGATGATTTTAAATAATTATTAGTAAAATAAAGCATCTGGGCATATCTTGCAATATCTGCTGGGATTACCTCTGACATGGATATATATTTTGCATATGAATTAGCTGCATCTTTATTTTTATTTGCCCTATAATAAAGTTCTCCCAAATCCTTATAAACTGGAATATAATTGCTGTCAATTTTTATAACATTCATAAACGCTTTATGTGCTTCTTCGTAATTCCATGCAAGTACATAAAGCTTGCCAAGTTCATAATATGCTTTTACATTGTTTTTATCATAGAATAATGCTTTATTATCAAATTCATTAGCAGCTTCACCATTCTTATTTTGTGAAATAAAAATATCTCCGCGTGCAATATAAATTTCCGGCAATGCCTTGTTTATATCCCTTGCTTTATCCAGATAACTCATAGCCATGTCATAATTATTATTTAAAAAATATGCATCAGCTAAATATACAAAAAAGGCTGCATCCTTAGAGTTTCTCTTTATTTTAAGAGCTTTATCAATATTTGTTCTTGCTTCAGTTTGATTATTTTTTTTAAGAAATAATTTGACTAAGCCTGCGTAATTATATGCATCTTCCTTATTTAATTCAATACCTTTATTGTAATAATATTCTGATGAATCGAGCCTATCCATTGTAAAATAAATATCACCAAGATATCGCCAAAGTTGTGTATTATTGGGATTTTGCTTTAATGCATTTATAAAGAATCCCTTTGCATGGTTTATCTGGTTTAGCTCAATATATCGCAATCCCTTGTCAATATTCTGCCCAATAAGTGATGCCTGGACTGCAAAAAGCACTAAAACTAACGCTTTGATTTTAAAATTTCCAATTTTCATAGCTTAAAACTTATATCTCACCATTCATTCCTTAAATTAACAATTCTTACAGTTTGTGTTGCAGGCAATATACCTGCTTTTAGTATTATCCTTTGTCCCCTGTCACTGGCAATAAATGAAGCAAAACCACTTGCCAGACCTGTATGTGGATCACAATCAATAATATATATTTCCCTTCTCAGAGGATATAATTTTGTTGCAATATAAGCCTGATATGGTTGATAACTATTATCTATAGTAGCTACATTTTCTTTGCTTACATACATTACTTTTACCTTTCTTAAAAAAGAAAGTGCTGTAGAATCTGAATTATCACTTACCCAGCTTACTCCTATTATTCCTATTGAATTCGGCGTCTTAGATACAAAATTAACTACATCGGTATTGAAATTCATCGCCGATATTGTTTCTGAAAGCTTATTTGTATGAGTTACAGAATCAATGATAAATCTGACAGTACTTGAATTAGTATTATCAAAAACTACACGTATATCCTTTAATTTTGATTTGGGATTTAACTGTTTCCAAACTGTAATTTCTCCCAATAAAATCTTCTTTAGGGCATTAATAGTGATGAGACTATCTGTATTTTCATTATTTACTATTAAAGCTATACCATCTATAGCAATTTTTGTTTCTTTAGGAAATATGTTTTTGTTTTTAAAATGTTTCTTTTCCTTATTATTCAATTTGCGTGATGCTACTATTAATCTAACACTATCTTTAAGTAAATCATTAAAAGTTTGCACTTCTGGTTTATACTGAGGTGTTACTTTTGCATAAACATATATTTTTTCAAATACTTTTACTTCATCATCAATAATGGTTTTGAATGTTTCATCAACAGATATTTTTATATTACCTGTTGTTGGAGTATCGCCAAAATCAGCCGGATTCCTACTGCAAAATACAAAAAGTATTAAAACCATCAATAACCATATATATTTATTAAAAATATTCATATTCTTATAAATTTCTCATTCTCAATTCTCAATTCTCAATTCTCCATTCTCAATTCCTTTATAGCTCTATATGTTCTGAATATAGCATATACTACAAATAATATGCCAATTCCGATTTTTGAAAATTTATTATATATAATATTTGATAAAAAATCACTGAAAATTAAAAGAAAACCAGCTGCAAAATAAACCAAAATCATTAAAAAACCGAAATATTTTAATATCTTATTTATAAACTTAAAATATTTATGTTTTCTGGCAGTATTATCCATGTAAAATAATTATCATCCCAGTTATCAGGATGTAAATTGTTTAGATAGTTTACTTTAATGTAAACTTAATAGGTAGCTGAAAATAGACAGGTACTGCAACACCATTTTGCTTTCCGGGCTTCCAGGCTGGCATCCCTTTAACAACTCGGACTGCTTCTTCATCACAATTACCCCCTATACCTCTCAATACCTTTACACCTGATATCTTGCCGTCCTTATTAACAACAAACTGAACTATGACTGTTCCCTGGATACCGGTCTCCCTTGCCATTTGAGGGTAATTAATTTTATTTCTTAAATATTTCATCAGCTCTTCTGTTCCTCCAGGAAAATCAGGCATCTGCTCCACTATTAAAAATGGCTTAACTTCCTCCTGTGCAATATTCGCCTTCTCTGAATTAACTTCGCCAATTAACTTACCACTTTCATTATCTCCTTTTACATCGGCTGTAGAAATTGCAAGGTCAGATTTCTGCAATTCTTCCTGCGTTTTTGGTAATTGTTCTTCCTGAACGTCTTTATCTGCCTTTATTACCGGAGGAGTGAATTTAATTGAACTCCTTAGAGGTGGTGGTGGTGGCAAATCTTCTATAAGCTTCTCCTTTGGTTTGTTGTCCTCAAGCTTTAAGTTTGCAAGAGTAGTAACTTCAACATTTTGTTCTTTAGATTTTGGAATTATAATCTTTATAATAGAAGGAGATAAAACTGCAAGAACGAAAAACACTGTTGCAATAATAAGAGCTGTTAAATGTCTTTTGTTTGATAATTGACGATGTACAAAAGCACCATAATCCTTATTTCTATCTTCAAAAACAAGATCACACCATTCTTCTGAAAATATATTGACTTTAGACGCTAAAAGTTTCTTCTGACTCATTTCTGATTTATTAACGCTTTTTTACTATATTTTTGTTTTCCTGAATTTATTTAGCAAATCC
>CAZMDE010000025.1:12045-16342 GCA_964564355.1 uncultured Bacteroidales bacterium
CAATAGCATACCTACCAATATTACAAATATTCATTTCATCAAGTATGTCAACTAAGTTTTTATATGTTGAGTCATCTGTTGCTTTTATCAAAACAATTGGAGCATTCTTTGATGCTTTTAATTCTGAAACCTGTTTTTTATAATCTTCTTCACTTAATTGTTTTGCTGATTTCTTTTTCTTTAATTCTTCTATCTTTAAAACTACTTCTACATTTTTTTGAAGAAGAAGTTTTCTCATCCCATCTGGTGAATAATCTGTCATTTTGAAAATAGGGTCAACATTATTTTCACGCGTTCCAAAATAATAAAATAAAGAATCTTTGTTGCCAATCACAATTGTCATTGCTCTCGATGCCTTTACTTTAGTCTCCTCTTCCTCTTTAACCTTGTCTTTTGAAGGCATGCTTATTTCCATTGTTTGCGGCTTAAGCATAGTGGTAGTAAGCATAAAAAAAGTAATAAGTAAAAATGCAAGGTCAACCATAGGAGTTAAATCCACCCTGGTTGACATTTTTTTTGTTTGACCTTTTTTATGCTTACCGCCTCCGACTTGACTTATTTCAGCCATTTTTATTTATTGTTAGTTGATTGTTGTTCGTATTTTATCTCCCTAATCATTTTAATATTTTCGCCCCGCCTTCTTTTCCCGTAGCAAGGCTTGTAATCAGGTTAAATCTATTTTCATTGAGTTTCTGCAATGTGTTCATAACATTCTTTATTACCTTGTATGATGCACTGCGGTCTCCCTTTATTGCAATTCTTATTTCATTATTTACTATTCTGCCTTGTTTTACCCAGTTAATGAATTGATTATTGGTTGAATCGGTAGGTATTCCTAACTGATTTTTAGGATTATCCCTGTCATTTGGTGCTAAGGCAAGATAAGCTTTCATCTTTTCAATCGGTACTCCAAAACTATTTATAAGGCTAAACTTATTTTGTTCTTCAGGAGTGAATTTAATACTGTAAATCTCTCCAACTTTATTTAATAAGTCTTTTCTATGCTGTTGTCCATCTATTCCATAAAATACTTTCCCTGTATTATCTATAATTATCTGCATTATGTTAGTTTCAGGAATCTTTATTTCTGAAATAGATGCAGGGGTTGAAACAATAACAGGCTCTTTGGAAGTAAAGTTTGAAGTAAGCATAAAGAATGTGAGCAGCAGGAATGAAACATCACACATAGCTGTCATATCTATTGCAGTACTTTTTCGTGGAACTTTTACTTTTGGCATCTTAATTAATTTCTAATGACTAAAGACTATTTACGAAAGACTATTTATGATTCGCTGCATAGGTTTGAACAATACTAAAACCAGCTTCATCAATACTATATGTTAGCTTATCAATCTTTGAAGTAAACATATTATAAAAAATAATTGCTAAAGCAGATGTGCCAATACCAAAAGCAGTGTTAATAAGAGCTTCTGAGATACCGGTTGCAAGTGCAACTGAGTCAGGCGCTCCCGCATTTGCCAGAGCAGCAAAAGCCCTGATCATACCAAGAACTGTTCCAAGCAATCCAAGCAAAGTAGATATGGAAGCAATAGTCGCAAGAATATTTAAATTCTGTTCAAGGCTTGGTAATTCAAGAGAAGTTGATTCCTCAACTTCCTTCTGAATTGATACAAGTTTCTGTTCCTTTACCATATTTGTATCCCCTTCTACATCCTTATATTTTATTAAACAGGATTTGATAACGCTTGCAACAGAGCCTTTCTGTCGGTCACATTCCTGGCTTGCAGCAGATATATTATTTTCTGAAAGGTATGATTTGATCTTTTGCATAAAATTAATTAATGGACCATTTCCTGCTGCCTTTGAAATAGTTAAATATCTTTCTATCACAAAAATAATAACAGTTAGTAACAGACACATTAGTATTGGAACTATTATACCACCTTTATATACTACGCCGAAATAATTGCCGGGTATTGGGTTATTCTTGTTATCTCCTCCCTGAAAATTAGAGCCATCCCCCATTATAAAAAAGTATACCAATAATCCTATAACCAATGATACCGGAATTACTAATGATGAAAAAACTGCTTTAAAGCTTTTGCCTGAATTTTTCTTGGACTTTTCCATATTAATATTTAATTTTATTAATTTTTTTTAAAACGTTAAAATTTGTTAATTATTTGGCTGCAAAAATATAAATTTTTATAAAATAAAAATATTTATAATTTTATAATAACTAATTTATTTAATTTTAATTATCTCAAAAAATGCAATAGAAAAACTTTCCTACTTGATGTAATGAATAGTTAAAGTCTGTAAGTTGTTGATTATCACTAAAAATTCTGAAGTTTTTTTCTCTTAATAATTTTCCCTTTAATCCTAAACATTTATTATTGATATAAAGGTAATTTAGAGGTCATTAAGGCTTCATCTATGCTCACTTACCGAATCCTTGCCGAATCTCATCCGAATTCCTACCGTATTCTAACCGAATCTTTTTAATTTATTTTAATTATTGTTAAAAACAAAAAGTAATTTATTAAACATTCAAAATTATTCATTACATTTATCAATACAATCAATAAAATGCTCAAAATTAGAACTATTAATAGAATAATAAATTTCTTTCCCTTCCCTGTTTGCATTCAAAATCCCTGAAAGTCTGAGGAGTTTAAGATGATGAGAGGAAGCTGCCTGCTCAATCATTAACTTTGTATAAATCTGCTTAACGTTCATCTTTGGTTTCTCACTAAGCATCTTTATAATAGCAATTCTCTTTGGATGAGTGACTGCTCTTAGTTTTTTTAATGCTTTTTCAAGCCTCTTTTCATCTAAAACTTCTCTTGACATATTTTAAATATTTAATAATTTTCAGCAAAGATATATAAAAAAAATTAAATACAATAATTATTAACATTAGTTAATAAAAAATATTTCAAAGAAATATTAAAGTTATAAAAAATATTAATTTTAATATAGAAATACCAAGGTTATAATTTCTCTCTTAATTTATTACTATATATTTCTAATAGCTTATCAACATAAATAGATATATCAAATCCTTTTGCTGTTTCAATAGCGTTTTCAGAGATTGTATTATATTTTTTTTCATCATTAATTAAGTCAATGATTTTTGCTGCAAACATTTCAACATCTGGTTTGGGTAAAATATAACCATTTATACCATTTTTAATAATATCTCTGTTTCCAATAGCATCTAATGCAACGCAAGGTAACCCGGCAGCCATTGCTTCAACCATGACTAATCCAAAAGCTTCTTTTTTGGCTGAGTGAACATAAATATCTGCATTTTGTATATACTCTTCAATATTGTCAACCTCCCCTCTTAAAAAAACATTCTCTTCAAGCTTATCTGAGTGAATTATACTGTCAATAATATTAAAGTTTGGTCCGCCTCCCAAAATATCAAGAGTTGAATTATAGCCTAACTTTTTCAAATATTTAATTACATTTACTAAAAATACATGATTCTTATTATTTAATAAACTTCCTATTGTGATCAATTTTACTGTTTTTCTAAAGTTTAAAACTTTGTAAAAGTTGGAGGAATTAAATCTTTTAAAATCAACAGCATTATTCAATAATGTAATATTCTGTAATTCTTTTGGGAGACTATTTAATGCATAATTATAGGTAACTCCTGATATAGCAATAAAATTATTTTTACATTTTTTATACTTTGGAATTAGTCTAAGTTTTTCATAATAATCGGTGAATCTTCTTTTACTCAAAATTGTTTTAAAAGAAAATTTCTGAAATTGACGAATATTATCATGAAAATGGGAAAAATAAATAATATCAGGAAAAACTATTTCCCTGCTCACAACCTCAGATTCGTATAAATGTGAATGAATTATATCAGGTTTAAAATTCTTAATAATGTTTATGAAATTATTAATTTCAATTATATTTTTATTTCTAATGGAAGGAATAACCCTTGCAGAGCATACCTGAATATCAAGATTCTTTGTTAAAAATTTATAACTATTAATGTCTCTGAAAGTGATTAATTTTACTTCAACGCCTTCTCTTTTCAGAAGTTCATTGCATATATCTATTACCAGATGTTCGGCTCCACCTTTTTCAAGAGTTGGTATTATTTGAAGTATTTTAAGCAATTTAAATAATTGATAATTTAGTCAATAAAAGCAGTTTTATTTTTCTTTAGGATTTGAATCATTTCCTTTTTTTTCATTTCGGAAACATTAGCTCTTGTTGTATAACTTTCATCCAAACAATTTTCGGAATTCATAAAAGCTTTTTGATTTTTAATATATTCATCATATTTGCAGATAAATTTGCAGGGATTACC
>CAZMDE010000026.1:0-16319 GCA_964564355.1 uncultured Bacteroidales bacterium
GAAGTTCAGCGATTCATCCGGTAAAAGATGGTTAACTAAGATATAACCCGACTGAATCTCAGTTGGTTTCTTTAAGTTAGTTGCATCAGGCAACATTTGTCCAATTAACAATTTTGAAATTACTAACAAAACTGTTACTACTAAATAAACTTTTTTCATAGAAATAAAATTTTATGTTTGTACTATTAATAAAATATTTAAGATATAGGTTACAAATTTAAAGTACTTTTATTATAAAAAATCATTTATTAATTTAATTTTTCATAAAATATTAACATTATATACATTAATACAAGAACAATGCATTAGAAATCAAAATATTAAAGCTTTGCAAAAACCCGTATTAAATGTTGATAAAAATTTATTTAATCCAAAAAGGCCATTAAATTGTAAAGAATTTCAGGTATTTTGCTGATTTATTTATTGTTTTAAATAATATTAAAATATATTAAAAAAATAACTGATAATTTAATTAATTTGCTTATATATAAACAATATATATTAATAATTAGGTCCATTTAATAATAAATTAAATATTTTACAAAGAATAAAGCAACATACAAAAATAAAGTTAAGATAGTTTCATTATGCAGGCAATTAATCTGTAATTACAGACTTTATAAAAGAGATGAGAAAGAAAGGATGAAAACAATAACTATAATTGTCTGACTTAGAAAGAAGCAGAAACAAAGTTAATGTCCTTTGGAACAATTGTCAGAACAGGTATTTCTGAATCACGTATTATCTCAAGAGCGTGCGAACCTATAAAAAACTTAACCCAGCCAACTTCCTGTTGTGTCATAAGCATAATAAGGTCACCTTCATTATTTTTAGCATAATCGAAGATTAAGCCTGGTAGCTTATTAATACTTTTATCTGATTTGATGAGTTCTGATGTGCAGGACACCTGGCTTTCCTTTACAAATTTATCTACTTGCTTAAGCTGCGTCTGCAAATGGTTTAAAACATAATTCTGTTCAGATAACAAGCCGGACATAATTTTTATTGTCGAATTGCATATTTTTGCTAATTCAATGGCTTTATTTACTTTTTGTCTTGTTTCTTTTGAAAGGTCAAGTGGCAAAATAATATTCTTAAATCCTTTAGAAACATCAAAATTATTCAATATCAAGACCGGACATTGAGTATACCTTAATATTCTTGAAGTATTTGTTCCTATATAATTTTCAGGGTTTCCTTCTGCAGTATTTTTATCTAAAAGTATAAGCTCAGCATTTATTGCTTCCGATATTTCAATGACTTTCTCAAAAACCCTGCCTTTTGATAACATTGTGTTTACCTTAATGTTATGTTTTTTTAAAGCTTCATCAGCTATAGTTTTTAATTTTAAATGCAGACTGTCTATATATTTCTTTTTCATCTCCTGTGTTTCTTGTTCCGAAAACATTGAAAAGAAAAGAGTTTTCTTCGTGTCCTGCCTCACATGTAATAAGGTTACATCTACATCAAATATTTTGGCAAGTAAATATGATTGCTCTATTGTTTTTAACGACTTTTTTGTAAAATCTGTTGGTACAAGAATACTTTTTTTCATAAAAATTATAAATATAGAATTAATATTAAAATTTATCGGTTCACTCCGAAAAACTTATCTGAATCATGATTTATTAATGATGGTTTAAGCTTTGTTGCTATCAAATAATGATTTCTTGCTGAATTTATATTATTAAAAAATATTTTCAATATCGTACCATAAAGATAATGATATCTTGATTCATTTGGTTTCTGGGCTATTGCTGTTTCTATATGTTGCCTTGCTTTTTCCTGGTCATTAAAATATTCTATCAACAACAATCCATAATTAAAATGCATATCAGAATTATTGGGATTAATTGCTATGGCTTTTTCATAATCTGTTTTGGCTCCTGCATAATCTTTTGAATTAGTCTTTTTTATTGCACTCTGATAGTAATCAATTTTAATATTTGTCCCGTTAAACCGGGTAGTCTTAGCAGGACTCTTGTAATAATTATTAACTGAATTGCTGCTTTTATTATTTACAGTTTGACTCTGTTTCGATTTTAAATTAGACTTTCCCTGAACAGCTATAGGAAGCTTTACATTTTGTCCTAAAATAAAATAACTTACAAGTATAAAAACAACTAATAAAATACTTTTAAGTAAATCACTGTATGGCTTTATAAATTTATTCATTTTGTACTTTGCCATTTTTACTTTCAATACTTTTATTTTATGCAAAAATAATAAAAATTACAATCCTGCTATACATTTTTGATATATGTCACTTAAAATCAGTGTATAAATTATGATTTTATAGAATAAAACATACCAAAGTTTAGCTATTTATCAACCCGGTTAAAATTTACTTTATTTTATTTATAAAGATTACAACTATTAACTTTCAACTCAATGTAGAGTTTTCTTTCAGCAGAAGCCGCAGGAGAATAAATAGAATTGCGAATATCTTTAGGATTGTCACTGATTGCTGAAGGAGCTTTGCTTTTGCCTTCAGGTATTTCTACTAATCTTAGTTTCCCTGCATTTTCAGAAGACTGATTAATATACTTAGTGAAAACACCGTTTTGAAAATGATTAATGCATAATATAAATGAAGAAATACGACGTTTAGAAAGATTGAAATTATATGCAGTTGTATGAAGTGGTGAGCAAAATCCACTTATTTCAAGGGTTATATCACAATTCTTATTTAGCAAATCAAGCAATTTCTCTGAAAACTGCTGAATTCTGAATTCTGCATACTGAATTGTATCAAAAAAAGATTTTATTTGTTTCTGTGTTGTTTCCTTTTCCTTTCCTGATAAAACATCTGTGAAAGTTTTAATATACTTATCCCTTTTTGTTATATAATTTTTTAATAAATCAGTATAATTAGAATCAGTCTTAATTTTCAGAGTGCGGGGGTCAGGCTGGTCATTATCAAAGTACAAAGTTAATGCTGAAAGCTGAGTATTTATTGCTGAATCCTTTGATAAGGTTAATTTTGAAATTTGAAGTTTTTCTACAGTATCAATTTTTTGAACAACTATTTCGGGAGGCTTTGGTTTTTTCTTCCAGGTATATTCGTAAATATCATAGCAGGAAACCTGTTCGGAGATAAAGTATGAACCTGGACGATTGGATGCTAAATAACCATTGGTATCAAGTTCATTAACAGTAAAATTTATTTCATCATATTTTGTATTTAAAGGCTCTCCGGGATGTACAGATTTATTCCATGTATTTTTAAATCCTTTTGATTTATAAATATCATAGCCGCCTAAACCATTAAAGCCATCTGAACTATAATATAAAGTGCCGGATCCTTGATGATAAAAAGGCGTAATATCATCTCCTGTTGAATTAATATTAGGTCCCAGATTGATGGGCTCAGCATATTGACCGTCAATCAAAGTAGTATACCATATATCTTTTTTTCCAATCCCACCAGGTCTGTCGGAACTGAAATACAATATTTCATTACCATCAGGCAATTCAGCAACTACGGGTTGTGTTGAAGAATAATCCTTCAAATTTACTATACCGGGAAGTTTTTCAGGTTTCTGCCACGTACCTTTTTTAAAATGACAAACATAGATAGATGTTATTTTGCCGGAAATGTCCTCTGCATTTTCTCGACTGAAATAAAACTTCATATGATTAGGTGCGAAAGAAATATTTGCATTATTTAAACCTGTTGTATTTATAATAGAATTAATGAGCTTTGGTGAACTCCAGACACCTCCTGTTTTTTTGACCGAGTATATTTTACAGATAAAATTAGTCTTAATAAATGATTCGATGCTCTCATCTGCATCTGGTCGTATAGAAGAAAAATACAAAACACTGTCCTTTAATTTTAAAGGACTGAATTCGCAAAACTTGCTGTTAATTGTACTGTCAAGGTGTATAATGTTAATCGGCAGGGTATCCTGGGCAATGAGAAATGAACAATGAGCAATGAACAATGAAAAACATAGTGAAATATATAATATTGAAATTCTAAAATTCATTTTCAAACCTTCAAATAGATTTATCATTATTAAATTATTCTGCAATGTGGCAAAACAGACAATTTGCTTGTTTTAAATATTCTGTAAATAAGAGATATTTCATAAGCTCCCCTCGAATAGCTTGCTTTATGCAGGTCTGAATAATTTATGTCATAGCTCAATCCAATGGTAAACCTTTTATAGTCCACTCCCGCCATAATATTTGCAGCATCTTTTAATCGTGTGAAAGCACCAATGTTAAATGATGTATAATTATAAACATTTCTGTCCTTAATAATTCTTAACATTAACCCGAAGTTGAACTCATTAAATGTGCCCTGACGCATGAATAATGCAGAAGGTTCTATATCTAACTTTTCTGCTATAGGTGTTTGAAAATTTAAATTAAATGACAAACGCGGTGCAAGCTTCGACTTTCCATCTGCTATAATCGATTGGTCAGGCTGATTGATATGGAAAACACTAACACCTGCATTTAGATTAGTCCTCTCTTTTATAAAATAATACCAGTTTAAACCGGCAGATAAATCAGGGAACATAAAATTATCCTTATTAAATTGCTGGAGATTGCTCAGATCAGAGTCATACTTATAACCATTGTATTGATTATCAAAAGTTAGATTGCTGAAATCAAGAGTTCTCTGAGCCATACCTGCCTGAATACCAAAGGAAATGTATTGTTTTGCAAATACATCTATGCTTTTTGTGTAATTAACTGATAGACTTGCTTCTGTTGTTCCAAAATCTGAATCGCCTGCTTTGTCGCGAAAGAAAACAATTCCTGCGCTAAGCATATTTTTTTTAAAAGTGTTTGTTAGTATTTTTGAATCAAAAGAAGCTGACAGTGTTGTAAATGGCTTAGTGACAGAACGCCACTGATTTCTGTCATTTAGACAAAGTCTGTAATCACCAAAGAATATTCCTGTACTTGCTGGATTCAACGTAAGTGGAGAATTATTGAATTGTGTAAAATGAATATCCTGGGATAAAGCAGTAAACAGTGAACAATGAATAGTGATTAATAAAATAAACAGCTTATAATAGTTACCTTTCGTGAAGTAACAATATTTTACTGTTTTATATTTACAATTCTCCATCCTCAATTATCAATTGTCAATTATCTTATTAATGTGATGTTTCCTTTGTGCTTATATATCTCGTTATCCAAACAGGTAGCTTCTATATAATAATCAAAAACTCCCGGATTACATTTTCTGCCTTTGTAGGTTCCATCCCATCCTCGGCTAATATCATTTGTTTCAAACACTTTTTCACCCCAGCGATCATAAATTTCAAAATGAATTTTTACTACTACACTGCTTCTCACATATAAAATATTATTCACATTTGCATCAGGAGTGAAAGCATTTGGAATAAATATATAAGGCTGGTCGCATATCACATTAAATACTTTAATGTCTATTGAGTCTCTGTAAGTGCAACCCAAATTATCAGTTATTATAACATAATACCGGGTTGTTTTCGTTGGGCTTGCTTTAATGTTGGCAAGTGTGGTTGATGATAAACCATCAGCTGGACTCCATTTTATTTTATATGAAGCCGGTAGTTCGGAGTTCTGGGTTCGTAGTGATATGTTGGATGATTGTCCCGGATGAATAGAATCAGGAATAGCAGTTATAATTATCTTTGGAAATAATGATGAATCTTTGATTACGAACGAGCCCGTCATTTGGCATAAATTAGCATCAGAAACTGTTACATCATAATTACCATTACAAAGTCCATTTGTAGTTTTGCCAGTTCTATCATTGCTCCAGTAGTAATTATAAGGTGGTGTGCCTCCTGTAACATTAGCAGTAGCTTCAGCAATACATACATTAGAGCATGGAACATTTGTCGTTTTTATATTAATTTTTATCTGGTCGGAAGTAGTAATTGTTATGCTTGTGTCAAAAGCACATTTGTTTTTGTCAGCTATGGTTAACCTGTGAATTCCGGCACAGAGAGATTCATGAGTTGTATAACGTAAATCGAATGTATCAGATACTATTTGTTCATTGTCCCATTGGTATTTATAAGGAGACGTACCTCCTGTTACCTCTGCTTTTAAAACTCCGTCACAATCTCCAAAACATATTGGCTTTTTTATTAAAATGAAATTGGTTTTTATTTTTAAAGGACTATGTAAAGTAAAATATACCTGGCGCTGGCAGCCTGCAGCTTCTGTAACTATAACATTATTAGCACCTGCACAAAGAAGTGTATCAGTTTTACCTGTCTGTCCATTTGCCCATAGATAAGTATATGGAAGCTGGCCTCCTGTCACTACAACTGTTGCCCTGCCATTACAATTACCATAACACTTAGGCGATAATGCTTCAATATTAATATTAAGATTTGACGTATCAAGTATACCGACAGGAATTGAAGCTATGCAACCGCTCTTATCAGTAACTGTAACAGAATAGCTTCCTGCACATAAATTATTTGCAATAGAATCTGTTTGTCCGTTTATCCATTCATATCTATAAGGTGGAGTACCCCCTGATGATGAAACAGTTGAACTACCATTGCATATTTCATTGCAAAAAACATCTTTTTTGTCAATAATCTTTATTGTTAGATTGTCAGGTGATTTTATCAAATACCTGTGTTCAAACTTACAGCCTTTGAAATCAGTTATGGTAATTTTATAATTACCTGCACAAAGGTCTGTCAATGTATCGGATTCTTTTTCATTACTCCATAAAAATGTATAAGGAGATATACCTCCTCGCGGTATTAATTTTATTCTGCCATTACATTCTGAAAAACATCTTATATTGGTAATTACTGAATCAGCATTCACCTCTGCAACAGTAATATTGACACTGTCAGTAGCAATGCAACCTAACTTATTTGTTGCTGTAATATAAATATTGTAGGGGGTTGGGAGTTGGGTATTGGGAGAAAAAGTTATTTGTGAAGTATTTGCTCCCTTTATTATATATTGTACTGGTTGCCATTTATAAGATAGTGTATCTGATGGATTATTATTGATAACTCTTAGCTGTATTGTGTCTCCTTTGCACATAACAGTGTCACTGCTTACAGTTATTAATATTTTTTTGACATTAACATGTATGCTGTCAATTGCTTCACACCAGGGATTTGTAACTTTTAAATAATAGATTTTGGGCTTCTGTATCTTGAAACCTGAAACTTGAAACTTGGAACTAAGAGTATCTGTAAATTTATCTGAAGATGACCAATGGTAGCTTAAAGGAGCTTCTCCTTCAACTTTAGCTGAAAGAACAAAGTCACTCATATAGCATATATCCGTATCTTTCATAGTTGCTATTGAAAGATTATGAACTATAACCTTTTGGTCAACTGTAGTAGTGCAAATCTTGTTTCCTACTTCAAATTGGTAAGTTGTAGTTGTTTCAGGATAAGCATATGGATTGGAAATAAACGGGTCAGATAATCCGGACTGTGGTGTCCAGGTATAAGTTAAGGTTGTATCATTAAATGGAGATAGTCCAATCTGCCTTTTATCACCTTTGCAAATATCAATATCAGGTAAAGACCAGGTTGTGTCAGACAGGATTTGTAACTGCTTTGTAATAGTATCTGCCAAATTACAGCTGTTTAAGTCAATTGCTATTAGAGTGATATTATATATTCCTGATTTTTTATAAACATGTGTTGGGTTTTTTTCAGTAGATGAACCTGTATTATCTCCAAAATCCCATCTAAAAATAGTCCCTTCGCTGTTATTTACAAAATTAACTGTATAAGGAGCACAGCCTGTATTTGGTACTACAAAATCAGCTAATGCAAAGCCCTTGAAAATATTAATTTTAAAAACAGCATTATTGCAATTATTTGAATTGTTAGTTTCTGACCAGGCTCCCGGATTTGGGTATGTCGGAAAATCCTGACATCTGCCGCAGCTTGCACATACTGACTCATAAACATTGCCTCTTTTATCAAATCGGCTGGTGCCCCCATCTACATGGTCATGTCCTCCATAACTGCAATTATTATTATGGATTTCTCCAAAATATGTTGCATAATATAATTGTGATGCATCGCCCAACAGTACCATTACATAAAAATCCTGCCCGTCAGTTTGTTTCTGTATAGCATCCCCTGTAATATCCATGTTTTTAGTGCCATTTATATTAGTCCATGATATTGAGTCATGACCAGCCCACTCTCGCCCCCAGCCCGATAGATATATTTTATCACAAATATCAACAGCAAAGGCTGTTATAGATATATTTGGTCTGCCATTTCCTGACCCAAAAACTGTTGACCATTTTAATGTATCAAGGGTTGGTGTTAATTTTGCAATAAACTGCCCGCTATTAGGTGTGCTGTAATTAGCATTATGTATTAAAGTAGAACCGGAAGCTTTTGTTTGTCCCGCAATGTATGGGTAATTGAATTTATCTGTTCTCACAAAATATGCCTGGTCATAATTTGGAGAGCCGAAATATGTAGAGTTTATCAATTTAGTTCCGTCTTTTGATATGTGAGCTACAAAAGCATCTACAGTGCCTCCCAGAAAATCTTTATTAATTGCATTGGAAGAAACTGGAAAATTCCTTGAATTTGTTCCGCCTGCTGCATATAAATTATAATTGTTATCAACATCTATCGAATATATCGCATCATCTTCATTTCCCCCTAAAAATGAGCTCCAGATAAGATTACTGAGATTATAATCTAATTTAAAAACTACTCCATCCTGTTTACCTTTATAAGCCGGTTGAAAAGAATTCTCGTTAACAGGAAAATCATTCGAGTAGGTGCAGCTTCCGATATAAACATCGTTCTGCTTGTCAGTTATGATTTCTCCTCTGCCGCCATCTGCATAATTGAAGTATAGCGAGTCATTGCCATGCATCATATGACTTTCATAGCTCTGTCTGAAATTTAATCCGTCATTTGCCGAACCTCCCACATAAGTGGAAGCAAGTAGCTTTGAGCCGTCTGCACTTAACTTTGAGACAAAAATATCTGACCCATTGTTATATTGTACAACATTATCATACGAAATTCTGGTACCGCCTTTAAAAGTCCTTGAATAAGCATTCTGTGTTGTCGGAAAATTATCTGAACCCGTAGTTCCAAAAATCAATAGCTCATTGAAATCATTTACTATAAAGCTATGGGGCATTTCCGCGCTATTACCTCCAAGATATGTAGCATAAAGCCTGTTTTTCCCTGTCGGGTCATATTTAATAATTGCTATATCCTCTCCCCAGTAATATGTTGTATCTCCTGCAAATTTTGTCTGATAAGCGCCGCTTGTCACAGGATAGCCAACTCCAAATGCTATCCCTCCTGAATATACATTATTTTCATTGTCAAAGGTAGCTGTAAAGCCCCAGTTATCTGAAATAGATCCGGAATAGGTCGAAAAAATCAGCTTCGGGTCTATTACTAATACTTTGCTTTTATCATAATTATCTGCTGAAAACCTGAGAACATTATCCTCTAAGATATATTTACAATTAATTGCTGCTCTTTTTTGTTGACCCTGAATATAAGCATAAGGATCTAACTCTACAATATCATTAAATGATGTCTTAATTCTCAATTCTCCATTCTCAATTCTCAATTGTTTATTGTTAAGCCCTTCATACCTTAATGCAATATCCTCAACTTTTCCACCCGGATGTATTATAAAATCATATTTCAGGTCATTGCCTGAGCTATATATATTCAAATCTATATTATTATATACATTATCAAAGCGTATTATTTTATAATTACTAACCTTAGAAGCCCATTTTCTGCTGTCATTGCCAATATAATAATTGCAATAATCTTTTGTAGGATAGGAGCCGCTTATTTCTTTATTTAACCTGGAGCCAAGAAGATGTACCTTGTATGAATAAAAATGAATTATATCAGGAGGCTTGCTATTCTTATTCTTATTATGAGCATAAGAAAATGAAATGTCTGTAGGGTCAACAAAATTAAAGGTTAGACAATTGTTCTCAACAAATACTGCCCCATTACCTATATCAGCTTTATAGAGAATATTCTTATTCCACTGCCCTTTATTCTCTATAAATTGAAGGTTTCCTGATGTTGATGTTTGCTTTTGTGCTAAGCTATATAATACAGGAAAGAAAAAAACTATTAATATCCAATATTTGAGTCTTACTTCTCCAAAGTTTAAAGCTTTTGAAAAGTTTTTATTTTGAAATTCTTTGTGTCTTTGTCTCTTTGCGTGATATTTTATATTCATGCTACTAAGTCACTTCTAATTTCCAACTCACAATTATTCGACAAACTTACATAAAATTATTTAAATATAATAAACAAATAAAAAAATTAATAATTAATTCCTGTTTCCCTAATCGTCACAGTTGGCCCCTGTGAACCCCGTTAGGCGAAGCGTCCTTCGCTTCTTCTCTGTGAACTTCTGTGTTTCCTCCGTGTTCCTCTGTGTAATTTTTAATCAGTGATAATCAGTTTTATCAGTATAATCAATATTCTATTTTTTGAGGGTGCTCTACAAACTGTGGAGGGTACTCAATAAATCTGTCAATTTTTTTAGGACGAGACAATCTTATCTAAAAACTAACGCCTATCTTTTTAGCTCAGAAATAGTCTTGGAAGGATTCTTAGATGAAAATATTGAATTCCCGGCTACAAGGATATTTGCGCCGGTCTTTATAAGTTTGGCAGCATTGTCCAATCCAACACCGCCATCAATTTCAATTAATGCCTTAGAGCCTCTTGAATTTGTCAGTTCTCTAAGCCTGCTTATCTTTGTGTAAGTATTTTCTATGAATTTCTGACCGCCAAATCCGGGGTTAACTGACATTAACAATACCAGGTCAACATCTTTTATGATATCATCAAGCAGGTCAACATTAGTATGCGGATTAAGAACAACTCCGGCTTTTATATTTAGCTCTTTTATTTCGTGTATTGTCCTGTGGAGATGTCTACAAGCTTCATAATGAACAGTTAAAATATCTGCACCTGCATCTGCAAATTCTTTAATGTATCTCTCAGGCTTTATTATCATCAGATGCACATCAAGTGGCTTTTCTGACAGTTTTTTAATAAACTTAATGACAGGCATGCCAATAGAAATATTCGGAACAAAAACCCCGTCCATCACATCTACATGCAGCCAGTCAGCCTCACTCCTGTTGAGCATTTCAATTTCCTCTCCCAGCCTTGAGAAATCAGCCGACAATAATGAAGGAGCTATCAAATGATTCATTGGTTCACTTTCAAATTGATTAATCTTAATCCTAATCTTAATTTACTTTGAATTGGCACATTTGCACATTGCTTACGTACCAAGATAAGATTTCAGAATCTTACTCCTGGAGATATGTTTTAATCTTCTTATAGCTTTTTCTTTTATCTGGCGAACTCGTTCGCGGGTGAGTCCTAATTTTTCTCCTATTTCATCTAGAGTTAAAGGATAATTTCCATTTAATCCGAAATAAAACCTTAAAACATCAGCTTCTCGTTTCGACAACGTTGCTATTGCTCGCTCTATTTCAATTTTCAATGAATCTGTTAAAAGTCCCTGCTCAGGTGTCTTAATTTCATCATTACCGAGTAAATCATATAATGTAATATCCTCATCCTGTATTAAAGGGGCATCCATTGACACATGACGACCTGAATTACGCATTGAATCCCTGACTTCATTAGGAGAAATTTCCAGAAGTTCTGCTATTTCATCATTATTTGGCTTACGCTGGTGTATTTGTTCAAGCTTTGATGAGGCTTTATTAATTTTATTCAAAGAGCCTATTTTATTTAGTGGTAAACGGACAATTCGTGATTGCTCAGCAATAGCCTGTAAAATAGATTGTCTTATCCACCATACTGCATAGGATATAAATTTAAATCCTCTCGTTTCATCAAATCGCTGTGCAGCTTTTATTAAACCTAAATTCCCCTCATTTATAATGTCAGGCAAAGTTAATCCCTGGTTCTGGTATTGCTTGGCAACTGACACTACAAAACGCAGATTGCATTTTGTCAGTTTTTCAAGTGCAGCTACATCGCCCTGCTTTATACGCTGTGCAAGTGCAACTTCCTCTTCGGCAGATATAAGTTCTACTCTTCCTATTTCCTGTAAATACTTGTCAAGCGAGGCAACTTCTCTGTTAGTTACCTGTTTTGTGATTTTTAATTGTCTCATTATTATTTCTTGTTAGTTAGTTATTAGTTGTTTTTTTAGTTGTTTAATTTAGATATACTCTGTAATACGATTTATTTGTAATTTTGTTTCAAATTCGTCAGTTATTTTGTATATTAGCAAATTATTTTACAACTATTATAACATGAAAAACACTATAAATGATAAACTAAAGAAAATAATAATTGTAGGTGACAGAGTGCTTATCAAACCAAAAACATCTGATGACAAAACCGAAAGTGGCCTTTATTTGCCATCCTACATACAGGAAAAAGAGCCAGTCAGGAGCGGTTACATAATGAAAGTTGGTCCTGGTTACCCCATTCCCTACCCACAGGAAAATGATGAAGCATGGAAAAAACACGAAAATGCTACTAAATATGTACCATTACAGGCTAAAGAGGGCGACCTTGCTATATTTTTACAAAAAGGTACTGTTGAAATAATAATTGAAAAAGATAAATATTTCATTGCCCCTCAGAGTAATTTATTGATACTTGAAAGAGACCTGGAATAATATCTCCTATATTACTAACTTACTATTTTATTAACATACTCATATGCATGAAAAAGACAATAATTATCTTCGTTTTTGCAATTTGTTTTGTACAAGCAAAAGCTGCAATTCAACACATCAGATGGGGAAGCTCAGGAAATCCTTTAACCGGTTTAACTATTACATGGAGAAATACCGGAACTTCTGACTCAATTAAATGGGGATATACTAATATACTTGAAACTGGTAAATTTGCAGGTATTATAAGAACCGGCTATGCTGATTATTTATTTAATTACACTTTCCCAAATGTCACTCCGAACTCAACTATTTATTACAAATTGTACAATTCTGACACAAAGGTATGGGATGCTCAGAGGACATATAAAACCGCACCCGATCCGGATTTGGAAAAGTACACATTTTTAGCTTTAGGTGACAGCAGGTCTGATATGTTAACCTGGAGTCAGATTGCTGCAAAAGCTAATTCTAAAAACTCTGATTTCGCTTTGTTTACAGGAGATGTCGTTAATAGTGGCGCTGTAAACTCCGATTGGAATGAATGGTATAATAATGGTACACAATACATTCAAAACAATATAATATATCATTGTCTCGGAAATCATGATAATATAGACCCTACCAAATACCTTAATAATTTTGAAATGCCCCAGGCTAATGGCTCAAAATTATATTATTCCTTCACTTATGGGAATAGTGTATTCATTTGCTTAAATTCAGAAAATCCTGCAACCGCACAATATAATTGGCTAATCAACACCCTTCAGGCAAATCAATCTAAAAGATGGAAAGTAGTCTTTTTCCATTCTCCATTCTTTTCTATTGGTCCGCATGGAAAAGAAATGAACAATTATTTAAACACATGGTGGAAAGCTTTTGATGATTATGGAGTTGATATTATTTTCAATGGTCATGATCATATGTACGAAAGAACCAAGCCTATTAATCGTAATATTAGCACTTCTGCACCGGTTGCTACTTATGGAAGCAATCCCGGACAAGGTAGATGTCAGATAGTTTGCGGCGGAGCCGGTGCTCCTCTTTACACTGGAACAGCAAATTGGTTTATTGAAAAATACCAAAGCAAATACAACTTCTGTAAAATTAACATTAATGGCACTGAACTTATTGACAGTACTTTCGATAATACAGGTGCTCTCATTGAAACTTTTACTATCGCTAAAATCACAACAGGCATTGAAAGTAAAAATAAAATATTTAATCAAATATCTGTTTTGCCTAATCCAACTGAAGGTAATTTTACTCTAAAATATAATTCTTCTATATTAGGAGATGCTTTTATTACAATTTTTGACCTGGAAGGCAAAAAAATAACACAGGAAAAAGTTATTAAATCCAGGAATGAATTGATGTTTAAATATGATATCAGAAACTATTCAAAAGGTGTTTATACAATTGAAGTCCAAATAGGTAAACAGAAAGATAATGCTTTGCTTATTTTGAAATAATGGAGGTGCTTTTATTTATTATCAAGCTCTTTGACCACATCATATAGTTCATTCATATGATTAATAACATAATCAGCTTCTTTAAAATCTACTTCAATTTTATTTTCATTTAATAAAACTGTATTCATACCTGCTGATTTTGCCCCTTTTATATCTTTTTCATAACTATTTCCTATCATTATACATGATTGTGCATTTTGATTTATTTTTTGTAAAATTGCATTAAAGAATCTTTTATCTGGTTTGTTATAACCAAGATCTTTTGCTGAAAAAAAACATCTGAAATATTTGTCTACCCCTACCCTTTCAAGTGCCTTAATCATTAAACCTGTGTCTGAAGCTCCAGCGCTTGTAGCAATACAACAAGCATATTCCATCCTTAACTTTAACAATGCTTCTTTCGCTCCTGGAATTAATTCAACCATATCCCAATATGCCATTGGTCCTTCTTTATCAGGGAAATCTCTCATAATTGTATCACCCCAGTCAAAAATTAATACTTGTATCATATTTGTTGATAGTTAAAAATTAAATAATCCTGTTAATAAATTGTAAAAGTAATGCTATAATATATTTCTCTCTTTATTTACTTTTACAAACCAAACTCTAATGTTTAATATATGAAAAACAAATTGCTGTTTTATCTTTTGGCATTAGCTTTATTAGCTATTTTAATTATAACTTATTCCAATCATTTTAATAACAGCTTTCATTTTGACGACTCGCATACTATAGAGAATAACCCATGGATAAGAAATATTCACAATATACCTTTGTTTTTTAAGGATTGTCAAACTTCAAGCAGCATGCCTTCTCATCAGGGATATAGACCCCTTGTTACAACTACTCTCGCTGTAGATTATTGGCTTGGGGGAGGTTTAAAGCCATTTTATTTCCATCTGAGCACTTTTATAAGATATATTGTTCAATGCATACTTATATTTTTAGTATTCCTGAAAATAATGAATCTTGCAAAACCTCACAAGTGGAATCAATTTATTGCTCTTTTCGCTGCAGGATGGTATGCTCTTCATACAGCAAATGCGGAAACCATTAATTATGTTATTTCCCGTTCTGATTTATTATCCACTCTTGCAGTTGTAGCTTCTTTTGCAGTTTATATACTGCTTCCAAATTTACGCAAATGGCATATATACCTTCTGCCTGCTGCAATAGGTATGTTTGCTAAAGAAACCACTGTGATGTTCGCTCCATTACTGTTAGTTTATATTTTATTATTCGACAATAAGCTAACCCTATCTGAAATATTTACTTTTAAAAACTCTAAGACAATCTGGAAATCTATATTAGCTGCAATACCTGCATTCATTATATGTATTGGTCTTGCGGTTTTCTGTTTAAAAATGGTAAATAAACATGAGCCGGGAGGATTTTCTGCATATTATTATATGATAACCCAGCCTTTTGTAATGGTACATTATTTTCTGACATTCTTTCTTCCTGTTAACCTCAGCGCTGACACTGACTGGGGAATAGTTACAAATATATTTGACGATAAAGTAATTGTAGGTCTTGCTTTTATAATATTAATGTTAGTAATCTCATTTAAAACTTCAGCAAAAAATGAAACAAAACCAATCAGCTTTGGTATATTATGGTTTTTCCTGACACTTTTGCCTACCTCAAGCTTTATACCTCTTGCAGAGGTTCTGAATGACCACAGAATTTTCTTTCCATATGTGGGACTAATGTTGAGTGTTTGTTGGTCAATTGGCTTGCTGATTTACAAATATGAAGATTTAATAAAAAACAATACAGCTTATAAATTAATTATAATTATCCCGTGTATATTAATATTAGCTGGTAATGCATATGGAACATATCAGAGAAACAAAGTCTGGAGAACTGAAGAATCATTATGGTATGATGTAACTATTAAAAGCCCTAAGAATGGCAGAGGACTGATGAATTACGGATTAACTCAAATGAGCAAAGGTAATTATCAAATAGCAAAGGACTACTTTGAAAAAGCATTAGTTTATTGTCCTTATTACTCGTTTTTATATATCAATCTTGGTGTAGTCAATAATGCTATGGGTAAATCTGCAGAATCTGAAGAATACTTTAAAAAAGCTTTACAATACGGACCAAACTACAATGAACCCTATTATTATTATGCAAAATTCCTGAGCGAGCATTTTCGTAAAGGAGATGCAATTGAAATGTTAAATAAAGCATTAAAAATA
>CAZMDE010000027.1:0-16315 GCA_964564355.1 uncultured Bacteroidales bacterium
CGTTCATGGCACCTATATGTTTAAACGCTATAAAAGCCATGATGAATGGACTACTCTTGAGAAAGCAATTTGCAGCAGCAGTTCATGTAATACTGATTTCCCCTATGATACTATTTCAACCGGGTCGTTTGGTACTGACGAGGGAGGTAAATTAAAAGAAGTTGTAACAGCTCATTGGTTTAGTCCTAACACTGGAGCGACAAATAGCAGCGGTTTTACTGCTCTTCCCGGCAGCTACCGCGACAGCGGTAGCGGGGTGTTCGACGTGATTGGTTCCTACGGCTACTGGTGGTCTTCTACCGAAGGCTTTGGCAATGGCGGATGGGCACGTGGTCTTAGTTTCATGGATTCTATTATCGCCAGGGGAAGTTACGGCAAGACTTACGGTTTTTCAGTGCGCTGTGTTAAAAACTGAAATAATTTGCAGATAAGTATAATATTTTTATTAACTTTGTGTTTTAAAAGTAAAAAATATGGGCTTGGTTTATTCTAATATAATTCTATCAAATCCAGTAAAACCTGAATTGAAATCAATTGAAGTAAGATGTCTTGTAGATACAGGTTCAACTTATTTGTGCATACCTCAACATCTGGCAACTCAGTTACAAATAAAAGAAATTGAAACACGAGAAGCTACTTTATCGGATGGCAGCAGCAAAACTGTGCCATATGCTGGTCCTATCAAAATAAATTTTGAAACCCGTACTTGTTTTGTAGGAACATTAATTCTTGGTGATGAAGTTTTATTAGGAGCAGTACCAATGGAAGATATGGATTTAGTAGTACAACCCAAATTATTAAAATTAACCGTTAATCCTGAAAGTCCAAATATTGCCAGAGGACATTTAAAATAATGAATAATGGATAATGAGCAATGAACAATTAAGAGTTTATTAACTCAATTTTATATCCTGCTTTTTGAACTGTATCTATAATATCTTGCTCTGTTGCAGTATCAACTTCTACTTCGAGTATAACGGGTTTGGAGAGTAAATCAACTTTCCAGCTTTTGATACCATTTAAAGAATTCATATAAGGTGAAATTGCGTTCACGCAGCCATTGCATTTGAGGTTGGATTTGAATTTTAATATTGCCATAGCTCAGATATTAGTTGCCGAATAATGGCATTATGAGTAACATTAAAGATAAAATTATTAATATAACAACGGCAGTCCAGCCAATATAATTGTTCAGGGATTTATTAACGTATTTACCCATTATATCCTTTTTATTTATCAGTATCATCATAGATACCAACACCACAGGCAATAGAATCCCATTTAATATCTGAGACCATAAAGTTATCTTTATTAAAGGGGCATTTGGAATGAGAATTATACCCATTGCCAGGACTAAAATTGAAGTATAAATGATATAGAATTCAGGAGCTTCTTCCCATTTGTTATTAATGCCTGCTTCAAATCCAAAAGCTTCGCAAACAAAAAAAGCAGTGGCAAGCGGCAATATAGTGGCAGAAAAGATTGATGCTATAAACAGACCAAAAGCAAAAATAGCTCCGGCAAAATTACCTGCTAAAGGAGTTAAAGCAATTGCAGCATCTTTTGCTTCATTAATTTGAATACCTTTTGGGTGCAGGGTAGAAGCGCAGGCTACAATAATAAAGAAAGCTACTACAACAGTAGCAATACATCCGACAACTATGTCAATCAGAGTATATTTATATTTTCTCATCTTCAATCCTTTTTCAATGACAGATGACTGCATATAAAACTGCATCCAGGGAGCTATTGTCGTGCCAACTATTCCTATAACAACTGCAATATAGGTAGTATTTATTTTTATTTCAGGTTTGACAACAGAGTGTCCTATCTTGCTCCAGTCAGGATGACCCATTAATGCTGATACAATATAAGTCAGAAGAGAAAAGCTGAAAATAAGGAAAATTCTTTCGGCTATCTTATAATTGCCTTTTACGACCATTATCCATATAATAAAGCCAATAACTGGTACTGATATGTATTTGCTGACACCAAAAACATCCATGCTGCCTGCAACACCTGCAAATTCTGTTGTGGTATTCCCTATATTTGTAATGAAAAGGCTGAGAAATATAAAAAAGGTCAACTTAACACCTGCGTGTTCTCTGATAAGATCTGCAAGACCTTTGCCTGTCACAATTCCCATCCTGGCGTTCATTTCCTGGATGACAATAAGAAGAATGAAAGAAGGTATTAATGTCCATATAAGCTCATAGCCGTAAATTGCACCGGCAATAGAATATGTAGTTATTCCGCCGGCATCATTATCAACGCTGCCTGTGATAATTCCCGGTCCCAGTATTGCCAGGAATATCAGGAATTTTTTCCATAATGACCTTCTGCGGGCTTTGAAGAGCATCTTTTGATTTACGATTTACGATTTACGATTTTAGATTTAAACATTTCTGTTATTTTGTTTTTCTATCTTTCATAAGGTCTTCGACAATATCGTCAATAACAACCATTCCTTCTATCTTCATGTTTTTGTCAGTTACAGGAATAGCAAGCAAGTCGTATTTGGATATTATTTCAGCAAGAGTATCTATTTTATCATCATCATATACACTAATAAAGTCGCGGTTCATAATTTCCGATAGCTTTTTATCTGGTTCTGAAATAATCATATCACGTAAAGAGACAGTTGCTATTAGTTTTTCATACTTGTCAAGAACAAGTAAAGAATAAATAGTGTCAGTTTCGGGTTTAAGTCTTCTTAATTCTTTTATAGTTTCTTCAACAGTATTGTTTTCGTTAAAATATAGATAATCTGTAGACATAATGCTTCCGACAGATTTATCCGAATATTCAAGCAAATCCCTGACATCTTCAGAGGTTTCAAGATCCATTTCACTAAGCAGCTCTTCTACTTTTTCTTCTTCCAGCTCGTCGAGAATATCTGCTGCCTCATCAGCAGGCATCTTTTCAAGAACATCAGCTGCTTTTTCAGTAGAAAGACTCTCAATGATATGCACCTGTGCATGTGTTTCAAGTTCTTCTAAAACATCAGCAGCTTTTTCATCATCAAGAGAAGCGAAGATAGTGGTCCTCGTAGCTTTGTCGAGATCTTCAATAATGTCTGCAATGTCTGATGGGTGGAGAGTATGCAGCTTTGAGTAAGCTTTTGTTAGCTTTATATTAGATTTGGAAATATTAACTGTTTCAACATCTTCCCAGAGAATAAATTGAGAAGGAACATTTGTTTTAAACAGGCTTAATAAAAGCTGTATAGGCTTCACAATGCCTATTCTTCTCAATAAGCCTTCCAAACCTACATCAACCGCAAGAGAGTAAGTGCCTGATGGAATTAAAACAAGCCTGACATCATTAACCCTGACAAGCTTTCTTCCGTTAAGGTCAACTATCTGCTTGTCCAGTATTTTTTCACCAAGAAGAAGAATATTGTCATCCAGTTTTATTTCTGTAATTTTATTACATATAATTGTGAATCTACGACCTTCTCTGATGATTTCAAATCCTGAAAAATCAAGGTATTTAAAATCTCCTTTAATTTTTACCTTAACGCCGGTAATTTTAGGTCTTTCAAGTGAGGAATTTATTAATACATCCTTTATAATACCTTTATCATCAGTATCTGAAAAGTAAAACTTCTTACCGAGTACCTGGCTTAAGTAAAATGTTAATTGGGTAGTCATAAATACCTCCTTTCGTTAATATACAGGAAGGCATTTTAGATTTTTGATTAATCTTAAATCCTAAATAAATCTCCCTATATTGTAAGGTTTAAATTTATATTGTAAAACGAGGGCAAATCATCCATATTAATAATTCCTTTCATCTTTTGATTTTGCAAAACTAATTCTATTTTTAATATCAAAGCAATAATATTATGATAATTTTAAACTGATATTTATGATAATTTTAAACTGATATATTAAGAAAATTCAAATTTATAAATTATTATGATTATTTATACATAAAATTTCATTATGTTTGCACATTGAATTTTAATAATTTAAAAACTTAAATCAAATGAAGAAAACAGTATTGATTTTTACGGTTATATTATTAACTTATAATATAAATTATTCTCAGGAAACCAACCAGGATACAAAGTTTGTAAGAATTGGTTTAAAGGTTGCACCTTCAGTAGCGTGGATGAAACCAAACAGCACAACTTATACAAATAATGGATCAAAATTTGGATTTTCCTATGGTTTGATGACAGATTTTTTCTTTTCTGAAAATTATGGAATATCCACAGGTATTGATGTGTCTTATGGAGGTGGTAAGCTCGGGTTTAAGGGAGCAGTTTCAGGGGATACATTAAGGGACTCAAAGTTCAAACTCCAATATATTGAAATACCTGTAACTTTAAAAATGAAAACCAATAAGATTGGGAATATTTCTTATTATGCTCAGTTTGGTTTTGGAGTCTCAGTTAAACTTAAAGCTAAAGAGGATTGGATATACAGTGGTGCAAATGCTCCTTTGGCTAATAACGGACAAAGTGGCGCTGATGTAATTAAAGATCTGAATTTGTTCAGAGGTTCATTTATCGTAGGATTAGGTGGAGAATACTCATTAACTGGCACTACAAAATTCCTTGCAGGCATTTATTTTAATAACGGGTTAACACATGTCTTAAATAGCAAATCAAGGGAAAGCAAATCTGATGCAATTAATAATAGTATTGGAATAAGTGTTGGTATTCTTTTCTAATTTAATTCAGAATTAAATTCACAGATTAAATTTTCAACTACCAAAATTTCATTACATTATTCACTAAAAACTAATGAGAATAGCATTAGCACAGATAAATTATCATATTGGAAATTTTGATGATAATGTCAGTAAAATTAAAAATGCTATTCATAAAGCTAAAGAAGGGAAAGCTGAATTAATTGTTTTTGCAGAGTTAGCTATTTCAGGATATCCCCCACGTGATTTTCTTGTTTTTAAGCATTTCATTGAAGAATGTTATAAATCAATTCATGAAATTGCAAAGGAATGCACAGGTATTGCTGCAATAATTGGTTCTCCCTCATTTAATTCGGATATAAAAGGAAAAGCATTATATAATTCTGCTTATTTCCTTGCAGAGGGTGGAATAAAAAGTATACACCATAAAACGTTGCTTCCTAATTATGATGTTTTTGATGAATACCGTTATTTTGAGCCTAATAAGGAATTTAATGTTGTTGACTACAAAGGTTTGAAGCTTGCCATAACCATTTGTGAAGATCTCTGGAATGTCAGCGATGACCCGCTATATTCAATAAATCCAATGGATTATCTGATAAAGCAAAACCCGGATGTTATTATAAACATTGCCGCTTCCCCGTTTAATTATGAGCAGGCAAAAGTCCGCAAAGAGATTTATTCAAGGAATTCCCGACAATACAAGCTGCCTTTATTTTATGTAAATCATATAGGCGCTCAAACAGAATTACTTTTTGACGGAGGCTCTATGTTTATCAATTCCCAAGGAGAAGTAGCTGATGAATTGAAATACTTTGAAGAAGATTTAAAAATCTTTGATTTGAAAAAAAGTCCACAGTCCACAGTCCACAGTCCGCAAAATGTTGATAAGATTAGTCTGATACATGATGCTTTAGCAATGGGCATAAATGATTACTTTAAAAAGTTGGGTTTTAAGAAGGCAATTCTTGGTTTATCAGGAGGCATAGATTCTGCAGTTACGCTTGTGCTTGCTGTTAAAGCATTAGGCAGAGAAAATGTCAAAGCTATTTTAATGCCATCAAGATTTTCCTCTCAGCATTCAATTGATGATTCAATTCAGTTAGCTGATGAATTAGGTGTTTCTTATGATATTATCAGCATAGAGGATGCTTTTATTACGCTTGATTCAACGTTAAAACCCTGGTTTAAAGATATGCAATTTGATATTGCAGAAGAAAATATGCAGGCAAGGATAAGGGCAGTTATTCTTATGGCACTGTCAAATAAATTCTCTTATATCCTATTGAATACATCAAATAAAAGTGAGGCTGCAGTAGGTTATGGAACTCTTTATGGCGATATGTGCGGAGGTTTTTCTGTTCTCGGGGATGTTTATAAAACCCAGGTTTACGAACTTGCGGATTTTATGAACAAAGATAAAAAGACTATATCAGATAATATTATAAACAAGCCCCCATCAGCAGAATTAAGACCTGACCAGAAAGATTCGGATTCATTGCCTGAATACCAGATACTTGATAAGATTTTGTATCAATATATAGAACTTAACAAAGGACCAGAAGAAATTATAAAGTCAGGCTTTGATGAAGTTATTGTTAAGAAAATCCTAAGGCTTGTCAACACAAATGAATGGAAAAGATACCAAACTCCTCCAATTCTGAGAGTATCACCAAAAGCATTTGGCATGGGCAGAAGAATGCCGATTGTCGCTAAATATCTTTCTTAGGATGGAGTTTGGGATAGTGAAAAATTTATTTCTGAATATTTAATTTTTATATTATCAAATAATACCTTATTTTTGTATTTTTAATTTTAATAAACATGAAAATTAAAATCATTTTAAGTTTAATAGTGATTTCTTTTTTAGGGACTAATTTGATTGCACAGAAAGATTTAAAAACTGATAAGGATAATGTTGCTACAAAAAAGACTATTAAAAATGTAAAAAGAATAATAAATAGTGAGTTATTATCTTATGAATTTTATACTAACTGTAGTTCAAAAGCTTTAAAGGATGGCTATCCTAAAATTGCTAATCAGTTCACTGATATTGCAACTATGGAAAATGCCCATTACCTTAGATTTAAAGATATTATCAGTAAAATGAAAGTTGATTTCAAGGAAACTAAGCCTCAATATGTAATTCTTTCTACAAAAGATAATGTCAATAGTGCTTTTCAAAAGGAAGAAGTTGCAATTAAGATTTATGAAAGAGCTATTAAGCAGGCTCAGTCAGATGGGAATAAAGAAGCAGAAGAAGCATTTATATGGGCTAATGATATGGAAAAAATGCATGCTCAGATATTTAAAAAAATCTTTGACAATTTTGATTCTTATAAAGAAAATTAGTTAATTTACAGACTAATGAAATTTTAAATCTATAATTTATATTTTTTTACTTTAAACTTTAATTATAATAGTCATGAAAAACAAAATCATTTTAAATTTAATAGCTATTTCTGTAATAAGCTTAAATTTATATTCTCAAAAAGATATAAAAACTAATAATGATAATGCCAGTTCAGATAAGACCATTAAAAATGTTAAAAGGATAACAAATAGCGAGTTGCAGGCTTATGATTATTATAATGCCTGTAGTGCAAAAGCTTTAAAGGAGGGCTATCCTAAAATTGCCAAACAATTCACTGATATAGCAACTTTGGAAAATGCCCATTATCTCAGATTTAAAGAATCTTTAAAGAAGATGAAAGTTAATTTTCCTGAAACTGAACCTGAATTCGTAGTTCTTTCCACTAAAGATAATGTCAATACAGCTTATCAAAAGGAGGAAGTTGCAATTAAGGTTTACGAAAGAGCTATTAAACAGGCTCAATCAGAAGGAAACAAAGAAGCTGAAGAAGCATTCAAATGGGCTAATGAAATGGAAAAAAAGCATGCAGAGATATTTAAAGATTTTCTGGACAATTTTGATTCTTATAAAGAAAAATAATTTGCTTGCAATAAGTTGTGTTTTTTAGACAGAAGACTGTCTGCTTTTCACGTTCGAATAAAATCATTATTTACCTTTATAAATTTTAATATTATTCACTTCAATGTCTCCGCCAATAGGCTGAATAGAAATCCAGTTATTCAGTAAGTTAGACCAGTTTTCCTGGTTCCCAACTCTTACAATATATTTAACAGGTGTTTTTTGTTTTTTAAAATCTAATTCAAAACCACCTGTACGTTCTTCATTTTTTCCATAAAATACAAGAACTTTGTATGGATTTTGATTTAAATTGGTAGCTTCAATAAGTATATAATTTGTTTTTCCTTTATCCCTTATCGGACTAAATGAGAATTTCTTTTCTTTTAATTTTTCTATCAGTTCATTATTAACTTCATCTATAGCTTTATCATATTCAGAAGAAATAAGCAATTTATTAATTTCGTCTATTCTTTGTTTTGGATATTTCTGAATTGGGTTAAGCTTACTGGCTTTAATATATATATCTCTTGCATCTTTGAATTTCTTCAAGTTATACAAATCATCAGCTTCAAGAATCAATGAATTATATAATAATCTATTTGATTCGAAGCTTTTAAATATGTTGTCTATTTCCTTAAGCTTATCTTTAGGATATTTTTCTTCAGGTTTTATTTCAGATGCCTTTAAATAAAAATCCTTTGCTTTATTATAATCTCTCACAGAGATAGCAATGTCTGCTGTAACTATCATCCTGGAATATGATTCTTCAAAGGTTTCGGTTGCTTGGAGTATCTTGTTCAATACTTCAATTTTATTTTTAGATAATTTATCTTCCGGGGCCAGTTCTGAAGCATGAATATAAAGACTTTTAGCCTTGCTGAAATCCATCATATCCAGGCTTTCATCTGCCTGTTCTATAACATTCCCGTATTCTTTTATTTTATCTTTTTGCTCAGCAAGCATTTTATCAATAGCATTAATTTTTTCTTTTGGGTAGTTCTCATTAGGCTTAATTTCTAAAGCATCCTTGTATGTAATTTTTGCTCTTGAAAAATCTTTATCCTCTGATAATTTATCTGCAACATATATAATTTTTAAATACTGCTCTTCTTGTTTTGCTTTTTGAATTTTCAGGTAGTTAATCCTGGAAATCTGTATTTCAGGGTATTTTTCATAAGGTTTATACTCGAGTGCTTGTTTGTAATGTACAATTGCACCATTATAATCCATAACATCAAGACACTCATCAGCAGCAGCAATAGCATTTTCGTAAAGTTCTTCCTTTGATTTCATTTCATCCAAAATTCTGCTGATTTCCCTTATTCTGTCTTTTGGATATTGTTCTTCAGGTTTGATTTTGCTGGCTTTGATATATTCATTTTTTGCATTTTCATTTTCTTTCTCAGCCATATACTTATCAGCCTGAACAATAGTTTGTTTATATGCATTTTCTGAATATTCAAGCTCTTTCAGCTTTTTATTAATTAAATTAATTCTGTCTTTGGGAAATTGCTCTTCAGGTTTATATGATAAAGCTTTTTTATATGCTGAAATTGCATTCAGGTATTGCGAATTATTATACAATTGGTCTCCCTCTTTTATCGAACTGTTATATAAAACTTCCTTGCTGATTTCACTTTGAAGCTTATATATTTCTGCAATTTTGTCTTTGGGATATGCTCTGTCAGGGAAGAGACTGCTTGCTTCAATATAATATGTTTCTGCCTCAGTATACATTTTACTGCCGAATGAATTATCCCCTTTTGATATTGCAAGATTGTAATTATCTTCTTTGATCTTCAGCTTACCAATTATTTTTTTTATTTCCATGATTCTCTCTGCAGGATATTTTTCTGTTGGCATAATTTGTATTGCCTGTCCTAATAGGTCTATAGCATTTTCATATTCTTTGTTTCTGACATTATCTTCAGCCTGAGCTACTAACTGTGTATATAATTCTTTTTTGTTTTTATCCTGATTCAGAATAGAATTAATTAAAGCTATTTTTTCAATAGGATAAGGTTCATCAGGAAAAATGTCGTGAGCTCTTTCAAATTTAGTCAGAGATTCTCTGTATTTTTCCAGTTCAAAAAATTTCCTTCCAACTTCTACATTTATATCATATTCTCTAATAAGCTCTTCAATTTTATTTTCTAAGTCTATTACTTTTTCGTTTATTGATTTAGCATAATTATATTCATAAAAAAATGCATCATATTTTTTTTGATACATTATAATAGCAAGTGGTTTCTCTAGAATGCTCATATCAATATAATCATATTTGGGAAACAGGGCAACTGCGAAATCAAAGGTGAATACGACCTTTTTACTGACATCCTCAGGAAGCTTAGTGTCAAATGCAAACTTTTTAATAACCATACCAGCTTTAGTAATTTCAACATTAAAAGATTTTTCAAATTCAAGTTTAAAGCTGAATTTTCCGTTTGAAGGTGTCCTTAAATTTGTAATTTTATTATTACCATCATATATAATAATACTTGCATTTTCTAAAGGCTTTCTGTTTTTGTCAACACGTCCTGTTATATAAACATAACCAATACTATCAGTTTTAGTTATACTTGGAGATTGGAACTGGGTATATGCAGATGTGAAACAAAAAGTAAATAATAAATATAGAATTAACTTTAACGATTTAATTCTAATTGGATAGGAAATCATATAACATTTCATTTTTTAACTAAATTATTTAATACTAATTTATAAAAATCAGCTTATTGCTAATTATCAGCCAATTAATTTAATTTAGGCAAATTTAATAAAAAAGTTCATTTAGAAATATTTAATATGTTAATTTTATTAAAAATTATGAAAAAATTTATAATTGTAAAAGTCAGCTTTTAGAATAATTTCTATAACACCGTTACATATGCGAGGAAAAATCATTTAAATAGGTTATCAAGTATTAAAAGTCAAAACAAAGAGATTTTTGATTTTAGCTTTATTAATAATCATTTTATTCTTAGCTTTGCAGAATGAATCAGAATTTAGATGCATCTATTGAAAATTTGACTCCTGCAGACATAGAGTTTGAGGCAACAATACGCCCATCAGATTTTGATAGTTTTGTGGGTCAAGAGAATGTGCTGGATAATCTAAAGGTATTTGTTAAAGCTGCAAGACAGAGAGGTGAGGCATTAGACCACGTCCTTCTCCATGGTCCACCAGGACTTGGCAAAACAACACTATCTTATATAATAGCTAATGAACTGGGTGTTAATATTAAGGTTACATCCGGACCGGTTCTTGATAAGCCCGGAGATTTAGCCGGTTTGCTGACAAATCTCGAGCCTAATGATGTTCTGTTTATAGATGAGATACACAGACTCAGCCCTGTCATTGAGGAGTATTTATATTCTGCGATGGAAGATTATAAGATTGATATTATGATAGAAAGCGGACCTAATGCCCGCAGCATTCAGATAACTCTTAATCCCTTTACACTTATTGGTGCCACAACAAGGTCAGGCTTGCTGACTTCTCCTTTACGGTCAAGGTTTGGAATAAATACGCGCTTATCTTATTATTTATCTTCGTTTTTAAAAAAGATAGTTCTTAGGTCAGCTAAAATAATTAAGGTGCCTATTACATCTGAAGCTGCAGATGAAATTTCGAAGCGAAGCAGGGGAACACCAAGAATAGCTAATCTTCTTTTGAGGAGGTTAAGGGATTTTGCACAAATAAAAGGCAACGGAGAGATTGATAAGGAAATAGCATTATTTGGCTTAAAGGCACTTAATGTTGATGAAAAAGGATTGGACGAAATGGATATAAAAATACTTACCACAATAATTGAAAAGTTCAAAGGAGGACCTGTCGGTATTTCCACTATTTCAACTGCTGTAGGTGAAGACCCGGGCACTATCGAAGAAGTATATGAGCCATTTTTAATTCAGGAGGGTTTTCTTATGCGCACTCCGCGAGGCAGGGAAGTTACTGACCTTTCGTATAAGCATCTCGGTTTTTACAGATTAGATAAACCAAAAGGACTGTTTGAGTAATGGACAATGGATAATGGACTATGATTAATTCCTCCGAACTCCCAACTCATTACTCCCGACTAATTAAAGCAAAGGCTCTTGAATTAGGCTTTTCAGCTTGCGGTATCAGCAGGGCAGAACCGCTGAAAGATGAAATTGTAAGGCTTGAGAAATCTCTCAATTCAGGGTATAACGGAGAGATGCAATACCTGAAAAAGAACTTTGATAAAAGAAGCAATCCTGTAAATGTTTTGGAAGGCGCCAAATCAGTAATATCTTTGATTATTAATTATTACACTCCTGATAAGCAAAATGAAAATTCTTTTTATAAAGTAAGCAGATATGCTTATGGGGAGGATTATCATAATGTAATAAAAGAAAAGTTGGTTAAGCTTGAAGACTTTATAAAAGAGATATATACTGAAGTCAAAACGAAGTCATTTGTTGATGCGTCTCCTTTATTGGAAAAAGCGCTTGCAGTGAAATCAGGTTTGGGATGTATAGGTAAACAATCGCTTTTAATTAATAAGGATTTCGGAACTTTTTGTTTTATAGGTGAGATAGTACTCGATAAAGATTTGGAATATGATATTCCATTTACTCAGGATTTATGTGGTAAATGCACTAAATGTATTGATGCCTGCCCGACAAAAGCAATTGTTGAACCACATGTAATTGATGCGAGGAAATGTATTACTTATCTGAATATTGAAAACAGAAAAGAAAAAGCAAGTTCCGAACTCCAAACAAAGAACTTTTACAACTGGATATATGGTTGTGACATTTGTCAGGATGTTTGTCCCTTGAATAAAAATCCCAAACCAACTATAATAAAAGAGTTTCAGTCAAATCCTGAATTATTGAGCATGACCAAAGAGGATTGGGAAAATATTACAGAAGAGAAGTTTAACAGCTTGTTTCAGAATTCTGCGGCAAAAAGAATTGGTTATGAGTTACTAAAAAGGAATATCAAAATGAATAAAGAAATTTTGTAATTCATAATTTATAACTCAAAATTCATAATTTATTTCCCCCATTCATAAGAGTCTATTGAGAATCCTGCGAGACTTAATACTTTATCCACAACAGTAGCTATGAGCTTATCTATTGTTCCGGGTTTGCTATAGAAAGAAGGAGAAGCAGGACATATTATTCCTCCGGCTTCTGTAACAGCTTTCATATTGTTAATATGGATAAGATTAAGAGGCATTTCTCTGGTTACAAGAATGAGGGTTCTTTTTTCTTTCAGTATAACATCGGCAGTTCTTGCAATCAGGTTATCAGTAATTCCATTGGCAATTTTACCAAGGGTTCCCATTGAACAGGGGCAAACAATCATTTTGTCATAGCCTGCACTGCCTGAAGCAAAAGGTGCAAAGAAGTCATTATTGCTGTATGTTTTGTAAACACTATTGCTTAAATCAGTTTTATCAGCAAGCTCATAATCCCAAACCTGCTTTGCATTTTCTGAAAAAACAATTCCGCAGCTTTCTATCTGCTCATTCAATTGTGCAAGTTTATCAATTAGTGTTTTAGCATAGATAGAGCCGCTTGCTCCGGTAATGCCTATTATAATTTTATGTTTCATTGTCTTTTTTGTTTGTTGAATTGAATATGTAATGACAGTTCAAGTACGTCATTATACTGTCCCCTGTTAAGCCGGAAAGTAGCTCCACCACTATGCTTTCTTACAGGCAAAATTGAACCTGTCCATCTGAAATTTAATTTTACATTATCTGATATTTCATAATAAAAACCTGCTAATACACTTAAGTCACCCTTATTAAAAGGGGGAGAATATAATGTTTTGCTCATAACAGCATCCTCTTCGCTGGAGCCAACCAGAACAGCATATGCTAAGCCTATTTCAAAAGATAATTTATTTATCAGGTGATAAGAAGTGTCAGATGCAAATTTAGATAAGCCTTTTAAATCATATTTAAAAAGAACAGGTATTTCTATATAGTTAAGCCTTAACCTGTAAATATATCTTGATTCAGCTGTTGTGTCAGATTTGCTTACATTCTTGCGGCTTCCCTTTTGAATATATTTAAGCTCCATCTGCCAGGAAGAATATTTATTTGTATTTAAATTTACAAATGCACCAATATTAAGACCTGACTTATTAAAGCCAGCAAGCTGGTCGCCGGATATTTGTGTAGCAGATGCCCCTCCAATAATACCACCATTGAAGTTCTGTGAAAATAAATTTGTTCCTGTCAGGAATAAAAGAGCGAAGAATATTATTATGCTTTTCATTAATATAAATATGAAATGTGTGATTTGATATTCAAAACAAAGATAAATTTATTTTTACAATGTTGTAAGTTATTCTTTATGAATTAGAGTAACAATACATATTAAATTGCTTAACCATTTCACGAAAAATGTAAATTTGTCAAGTTATTAAAATATGTTTAAAGGGGTTTTTTATTAAAAGGAATATAATTTTTTCAATAATTTAAATATAAATAAAAGGATAAAGGAATTTACAATGGGGAAAATTGATTTAAACAATAGAGAAAAGTTACAACAAATTTCCAGGATAGGAGTATTGACATCAGGTGGAGATTCACCGGGAATGAATGCAGCTATAAGAGCAGTAGTCAGAACAGCAATATATAATAAGCTGGATGTGGTCGGTATAAAATCAGGTTATGAAGGTTTGATTAATAACAAGTTTGAAAAACTATATTCTTATAGTGTAGGAAATATAATACAGAGAGGAGGAACAATTTTAAAGACAGCACGTAGTGATAGATTCAGGACACCCGAAGGAAGGGATATAGCATATAATAATCTTAATCTGGCAGCTATAGATGGATTGATAGTGATAGGGGGTGACGGTACCTTCACAGGTGCACATATTTTTAATAAAGAGCACAATTTCCCTATCATAGGCATTCCTGGAACTATAGATAATGACCTATATGGAACAGATTTTACAATAGGATATGATACCGCCATCAATACGGCAGTGGAAGCAATAGACAAGATCAGGGATACGGCAGATGCACATAACAGATTATTCATAGTAGAAGTTATGGGCAGAGATGCTGGTTATATTGCATTGAGAAGCGGCATTGCCGGAGGTGCCGAGGAAATATTAATACCTGAAACCATAACTTATCTTGATGATTTAATATTAATGCTTGAGAAAGGGTGGAGGCAAAATAAAACTTCCTGTATTATTATTGTAGCTGAGGGCGACGAATTAGGAGGAGCTGTTGAAGTTGCAAAACAAATAAAGGAGAAGTTGAATTTTTATGAAACAAGAGTAAGTATAATTGGTCATATGCAAAGGGGAGGGTCGCCAACCTGCATGGATAGAGTGCTTGCCAGTCAGCTCGGATACGAAGCAGTTTTAGGTCTTATGAATGGCCACTGTGATGAAATGGTTGGTATGATAAATAATGAAATTGTTTATACATCTTTTGAAAAAACTATTAAGCATACTGCCACTGTTGACAAGAATATTATCAACATGGTGAGAATATTATCATCTTAAAAGAAAAATTTTAAATTTTGTAATCGAATATGTGCGGAAGGTTTAGTATAGCAAAAGAAGCTGAGGATATAGCAGCAAGGTTTGATGCTCAGTTGGCATCTGCTTTTAAGAAAAATTATAATGCTGCCCCCAGTCAGAACCTTCCTGTTGTCACAAATGCGGAACCTGCTGTTATAAATTTTTTCAGATGGGGTTTGATACCCTTTTGGGCTAAAGATGAAGCAATCGGTAGTAAGATGATAAATGCAAGGGCTGAGACAATCACTGAAAAACCGTCATTTAAAAATCTGGTTAAAAGCAGACGCTGCCTTATTATTTCTGATGGGTTCTTTGAATGGAAAAAAACTACAGGTTCAAAACAGCCTTACAGAATAATGCTAAAGAATGAGGAACTGTATTCTTATGCAGGTTTATGGGATATATGGAGGGACCCTGATGGAGAAATCATTAATTCTTTTACTATTATTACAACTGAAGCAAATGGATTAGTGAGAGAACTGCATGACAGGATGCCAGTTTTACTTCATAAGGATGATGAATATAAATGGCTTGATTTTAAATCGGATGTTCCCCAGATTATATCTTTACTTAAACCTTATCCTGCTGAATTGATGAAGATATATCCTGTATCCAAACTAGTTAATTCCACTAAGAATAACACTCCCGAGATTATAGAAAAGATAGGTTTTTAATATTAAAGAGCCGGGTATTAAACCCGGCTCTTCGTTTTGATTATGAAAGGGAATAATTTGTAGTTATTTCAATTGTTAAACTAAAACCCTGTTTTTGTAAGATGCACAAATAAGGTGTGTCTTTTCTTTTTAAATCTTTGCTCTAATAGATGCAATAAAGTTTCTGCCAGGAGCACTTATTCCTGAAGCAAAATACCGATAATGTTCATCCAGTATATTTTCCAATCCAAGCCCAATGTTAAAATATTTATTAAGCTGATAGGCAGCCTTCAGATTGAGTGTATACCAGGCAGGATTACCATAAACAGTTGCATAAGTTAAATTATCTTCGCCTGATGAGCTATAGTTTTTTAACCACTTCCACCCATTGTAAATTACATAAAATTCTGCACCGAGTTTTTTTATCTGGAGATTAAATCCTGTGCGTCCGAATACCGGTGGTATATGGTCTAATGGTTCGTCATTATTTTTGTCTCTTCCTACAGTGTATGAAAGGCTACTGTTTATAGAAAATGATGTAGTTAAT
>CAZMDE010000028.1:0-16165 GCA_964564355.1 uncultured Bacteroidales bacterium
TTTTGCCTACCGCTGTCCGCATGCGGCCGTGCCCTTGTCCGACGGCTATATTGATACGCACGGAAATGTGGTTTGCCCGTTGCACTTTTACAAGTTCAGCATCGTAAGCGGTCGTAACGTGAGCGGTGAGGGGTATTTTTTAAAAACCTGGCCCGTCGAATGCCGCCCTGACGGCATATACCTGGGGCGAACGTTTACTCCCGGCCAGGGCGAGGACCCCGCCTGCGGCTAAGCCCTATTGCAAAAAAATGACCAAGTCGCTGGCCTGCAACGGCCAAAATCCCTATTTTTGCCCCCCGCTTTTGGCAGCTCGCTGCTCCAAGCGGTCCGCTTCCGGTAACGGCAGCACACTCCTCCTTAGCTCAGTTGGTTAGAGCATCTGACTGTTAATCAGAGGGTCGCTGGTTCAAGTCCAGCAGGGGGAGCAGAAGAAAAAGCCACTTAATTGTTAAGTGGCTTTTTTGTTATTCTCCAATATACCTTTTGTGCATTCTTTAAGTGAAACGTAGATTTTATATCAGAATAACTCAAAACTTTAATCTCCGTTAATCCCGATGTATCATGGCTCTATCCAACTAAGCTAAGGTTATTATCTACATTATTTTTTTCTTTTTAAACCAAATGAATATTACTATTGAAATAGCTAGCATTATTCCAAGTATCAATGGATAGCCTGCTTTCCAGCCTAATTCAGGCATGTATTTAAAATTCATTCCATAAATTCCTACAATAAATGTTAATGGCATAAAGAAAACTGAAAATATAGTCAGCAGTTTTATTGCATCATTAGTTTTCTTAGAAACAATTGATAAATATGTTTTTGACAAATTAGATGAATCCTCATAAGTTTCTTCAAAACTATGTATTAATTTTTGAATATAATCCTTTACATCCTGCAACGCACTTGCATCCGCTTCAGTTGAGCAATGCTGATAAACGACGTCTTTTGTAAGGTTCATTAATTTTTTATTTAATCTGCAGCTGTTCTTTAAATAGTATAATTCTTCAAGTGTAATATTTGATTGCTTTTCCAGGAAGACTTGCTTTTCCATTATATCAATATCTTCCGACAATTTAATAGAGGCATCTTCATAAGATTGTATAACATACCACATTATTTTTGTAACAATCTCTGAAATTTCTTTTATTATACCAGCATCAAAATATTTTGTCTTTATTTCTTTGACTAAGGAAACAGGATTTCTATGAATAGTAATTATTTGCTTATTATCATAAAAGATAGCAATTTTGTTACTCATTTCCTGAATTGAGGACGGGTATTTGCTTACTTTCTTATCGTATACTCTTAAAATAATAAAGCTAATATTTTTGAGCTGTTCTTTTTTAGGAAGATGATTAGGTTCCAAACAATCTGCCAACACGTGATGATTTATATGATGCTGTTTGGAAAATGAATTTAATTCTTCTTTTGCTGGATTGATAATATCAGTCCATGTAATTTGATCATTGCTCCAGATTTGATTGCTCATAAATTTATTATTTAAAAATTTAAAGTAATCACGAATTAAAGTCATGATAAAATTCCAAGGCAAAATCAATATTGCCAAAATAATTACTTTTCTTTAAGTGTCAGATTTGTGATTTCTATCAATTCTCACAGTTAGAATATGCAAAGCTATTTTTACCACTGATTGAAATGCAAAGAGAAAATTGAAAAATTACTTCTCCCTAAATATTAAAACTTATAATCTCCGTTAACATCGCCAAAACAAATAGTTTTGAAGTTTGTCGTAACATTAGAACCATTTACAGTAATGGTAGCATTCTCAAATACCCAGTCACCAGATTTAAATGAATTCAAAGCTTTGATATAACGTCTGTTTATTAATAAAGCATCAACTGGGGATATTTTGTTATCAAAACTTACATCTGCTGCCTGCTTTTTCAAATCATCTTTAAAGCTATATAGTCCTATATATGTTCTATTCAGGTAAAGTGCATCGACAGGCGTAGCTCCTCCCCAGGTTTGAGAAATTTTAGCAGTAATTTTATAAATACCATTTTGTACTTTATTAAAATTGTAATAACCCAGGGTGTCAAGCTTTGAAGAATCCAATTTTAAATTTTCCGGGCTGCATAGGTATATCATTCCTTTTTTCAATGGAGTTGATAAATTATTATCATAAGTAATAAATCCATTAACTTTATATCCCGACTGTTTTTCAACAGTTATTTTGATGCTGTCAATTCCCTGGCAACCTGAACTATTTGTTACTGTTACTGAGTAAATATAAACACCATTTGTCAAATCAGAACTGTTTACTGCCAGTGTTTGATTTTTAGAACCATCATTCCAGTCATATGATGTAAATCCCACTCCTGCATTTAAGGTCATAGATTTCTCTTCTGTCAGGATTGAATCCTTACCAAGATTTACCGAGGGTGCATTTGTTACACTGATAGTAACTTTATCTGCCAGGGCGCATTCTGTATTAGAAATTGAAAGAGTATAAGTTGTTGTAATTTTAGGACTTGCTACAGGATTAAAAATATCTGTTTCACTCAAGCCTGCTGAAGGTGACCATTGAACATTGAAAGCTCCTGCATCATAACCTATGCTGACTTTTGCATAACCTGAACCGGTTAAAAACGTTTTAAAATAATTACCTACACTTTGCGAAACCATTAAAACAGGTATGGTTACCTGGGAACCATAAGACCCTGCTCCAAGTGAACTGCTTGTGTTGGGTCCGTTATTTGCTTCAGAATTGCAAATTATTACAGCCTTTGCACCATTTTGTTGTGCCTTTAATGCTTTATACCCAAACTCACAACTCCCTCTATCTATAAGAGCTATCTTATTACTTAACACTCCGGTTGGATAACCTGTTGCTGAACAACCAAGATAACTGCTGTTATTATCTTTTACATATGCTAAATTCCCTGCTACACAATTACTCTGAATATTTGCACCGAAACTTGCTAATATAATATCACTGAATTTAAATGATGTGGGCTTATATAATTGAATAAATTTTCCTGTAGTATAATTAATAGAAGGATTTAGCTGTGCTTTGCCATTACAGCTTATGCTCTGATTGTTCCCGGCTTCTATTGAATATATTGCAACATTAACCGGTAATGATGTATTTGAACAATTATTACTGTTAGTAATTAAGACTCTATAATTACCGCTTTCAGCAGGTGAATATGAAATGTTAGTTGCACCGGATATATCAAGATCTGTTTTCTGCCATTGGTATTTATATTCTGTTCCGCTGTTTGCTGTCAAAGTTGTTGTCTGTCCCTGGCATAAAATTATTGAATCATGCGGAGTAATTGTTGCTTGAGGATAATTACAGGAGTTGTCAGTATAAGCTTTAATACATAGGTCAGCCAGCCTCGTTGTGTTCTTTCCTATGGCATTCCAGCTACTGCCATTTGAACTTATCCAGCATTTACCTGTTTCAATAGTTGATAAGGCAATTCCGGGGTAAGATATCTCAATAGGAATTGGAGAAGTATTTCCGGGTGTTATATACTTTATTTTTATATAAAAATCATTACCATTAGCTAATGCTATTGATGAGGGGATGCTGAATGTATAATACCCCGGAAAAGGGCATGAAAGATTATGCATCGAACCCAGTAAATTTGTCAGACTTGTACCATTGAAATTATCATAAATATCAATGTCAATTACTGTATTGCTTGTATTTATCCATGTTCCTGCTTTTACTAAAGGATTAGTATTGGTAGTAATAAACTTAACAAGCCCATAAGCTGCTTCACTCTGAAAACCATAGCTGGCTATCCAGCCGAAGTCATCATAATTATACACTTTTGCACTTGCCTGATAATCTATTTTTAAAGGAAAATAAGCGCTCTCTTCCAAAACAGTTGCATCATTATATGAAATATAAAAATATCCGCTTTCTCCCCATGCAGTGCCCCAGCTATTTTTAATAATCCATGCACCTTTTCCACCTGCGGTTTGTTTGTTATCATCCCACCCAGCTATTAGTACTGCATGATTTGCACTATTAGCTGTGCCGCAATAGTATGTGTAATTGGACGAATTGTAATAGCTGTCTGCATAATAAAATGCAGTGTATATACCCCCATAGTCCATCAAAGCTTCTTTGATAGTATTAATATCAGCAGGTAAAAATCTGGCATCTGTAACATAAGCTGTTGGTAAAACATTTGAAGGACAAGTTTCTGGAGTATCATAATACGGGTCGCTTGTCTCTAATGCCGGGCCTGAACGCCTTACCAGATATGCAGTAGCAAGTTCAATAAAACCTCCGTCACAATTGCCAATATCAAAATTATGACAATCCTTCATATTATCTTCTGATAAATTATAAGCACCCAAACCTAATTTCAGCCATCTTGATTCAATAGAGGCGCAGGTCGCAAATGCCCAGCAGGTGCCGCATTGTCCCTGGTTCTTTACCGATGTCACAAACCCGAGTGTCCGTAAATCATAAGATGCCGGGAAAGCCCTTTTTAATAAACTTTTATTAAGCTTATAATAATTATCAAAATTAGGTTTTACAGGCGAAGGAACATATCCGAACCTATGTCCATCCTTTGTTTGATTAACAATCTGACCTGAATTTAATTTGTCTAGGTATTTTGCATATTCTGGATTTATTGGGGCTACCACTCCCTCATTTTGAGAATAACCATATACTATGCCAAAAAGTAATAATGAAGATAACAGAAAATTTCTCATATTATATTAAAATATTAATAACTAAATCAAAAAAACAAAACAATCATTTTAATAGACAATTTGAAGGTTTTGCAGAGATTATTATATGGGAATTTCTATTCATTCTTGCTATACAATTTATTTTATTCGTTAAAGAGAAACGTTTTCTGTAATCATTTATTCTAATATTTAATTTATTATAAATGAACTAATGAAGATTTATCTTCATTATTCCTATGGGATATAAATTTAATATGTTTTCAAATTTGCTTAAAGGCTGGTTGAAAATAAACAGCAAAATTATAATAAAGCATTGTTACTATATTATTAATCGAAATAATTATTAACAATTGTAATTTATAATGACCTTACTATATATAAACTCAGATTATCAGCCTCCGAATTTTATAAGATATGCTCTGATGAATTCATCAAGCTCACCGTCCATTATTGCCTGGACATTTGAAGTTTCAACACCTGTCCTGACATCTTTCACAAGCTTATATGGATGCATGACATAATTGCGTATCTGTGAGCCCCATTCAATTTTCTTTTTATTTTCCTCAAGCTTCATTGCAGCTTCTTTCTTTTTCCTCAACTCAATATCATAAAGCTGTGACTTGAGCATCTGCATAGCTTTATCACGATTCTGAAGCTGTGAGCGTGTTACCTGGCACTCAATAACAATTCCCGTAGGAGCATGCCTGAGACGCACTGCTGTCTCCACCTTATTTACATTCTGCCCTCCGGGACCGCTTGAACGGAAAGTATCCCAGCTAATATCGGCAGGATTTATCACTATATTTATATGATCATCTATTACAGGATAAGCATAAACAGATGCAAATGAAGTATGACGTTTGTGATTTGAATCGAATGGAGATAAACGTACAAGACGATGAACACCACTCTCACCTTTAAGATACCCGAATGCAAAGTCACCATCAAACTCAAGAGATACAGACTTTATGCCTGCCACATCTCCCGGCTGAAAATCGAGTTCGCTGACTTTTATATTGTTTCTTTCACCCCATCTCAAATACATTCTCATCAGCATTGACGCCCAGTCCTGGCTTTCTGTTCCCCCGGCTCCTGAATTAATATTTAAGATAGCGCTTAGTTTATCTTCTTCCGCACCAAGCATCTTTTTGTATTCTAGCTCCTCAACTAATTTAACAGTTGAGTTATACTGCTGGGTGACATCGTCCTCCGAAGCTTCCTTCTCATTATAGTAATTCCATATTATCTGGAGGTCATCATAGGAAAGTTTCATTTTTGTAAATGCATCTGTCCAGATTTTCTTAAGATTTATCTGCTTAAGAATTTTTTCTGCTCCTTTGGGGTCATTCCAGAACTCAGGCTGGTGAGTAACAGCCTCTTCTTCTTTTATATCTTTAAGTTTCTTATCGATGTCAAAGAAACCTCCTCAACGCATCTATGCGTTTTTCAATATCTTTTATCTGGTCGTTAGTTATCATAGTTGGGGGTTATAAATATGTGGCAAAACTACAAATAATTATGAATCAGATTAAAACTAATAATTTAAGAGATTTATTGTAGTACAAGCCAATAACCCTGCAGTTTCTGTTCTCAGGCGATTCCCTGAAAGACTTATAGGCAAATACCCATTATCCAATGCCAATTGAATTTCTGATTTACTAAAATCCCCTTCAGGTCCTATAAGTATTATGCAGTCATTTTCTTTATGATAAATATCTTTCAAAGGTTTGGTAATACTTTCATCACAAACAGCTATAAAAGATTGGCAATTTGGTAATTTATTCGTAATAATATTTTTTACATTAAGGTACTCATGAGAACGCTTCGCTAATTTGGCAATTTGGTTATTATTAATAAAGTCAACAAACTTTATAGGTTGGTTCAATATTGGCAAATAAGTTATTTGAGATTGTTTGAGAGCAGAGACAATAATTTTGTTTAATCTTTCTGTATTAATAACCCTTCTCTCTGAGTGTTCGCAGATAAGAGGACTAATAGTGCTTATGCCTATTTCAGTGCATTTCTCAAGAAACCATTCGAAGCGGCTTATGTTTTTTGTAGGAGCTATTGCGATGTGAAGCTGGAAGCTGGAAGCTGGAGGCTGGAAGCTGGAGGCTGGAGGCTGGAGGCTGGAAGCTGGAAGCTGAATTTGAACAGTGCATCCTTTAATGTTTTCATCAAGCAAAACAGCATCGTAGAGGTGACCTTTGCCGTCAGTAATATTAATTGAATCTCCTTTCTTTAATCTCAATACTCTTAAACAATGGGTAGACTCTTCGCTGGATAAAGTAATAATATCAGAGCTTATATCAGGACAATAGAACAGAAACATCTTTCGATTATCAGATTATCAGATTATCAGATAAAAATAAAAAAGGGTAAGCTACTTATATCGCACCGCTCAACCATCTTACCCTTGCTTCCTTCCGAATCTGGGGGAGTTCGATAGGAGCTGGTCGTATAAGACTTACCCCGTGCAAAAATAATATTATTTCTGTAAATAGAGCTAATTTTTATTTCTCTTATTTGATGCTAAAATCTCTTATGCTTCATCTCAACAACTTAACAACATTTTCAATACTTTTGCACCCTAATTTATATTAATAATCTGATAAATCTTATGAATCTGACAAATCTTACAAATCAAAAATTATGAGCAACGCTTATGCTGTATTGAAAATAAAGGATTTCAGAAGCTTTGTAATTGCAAGGTTCACATTGACATTTGCAATCCAGATGCAATCTATAATAGTTGGATGGCAGGTGTATCAGCTTACTAAAGATCCTTTAGCACTCGGATTAATCGGGCTAACGGAAGCTATCCCGTTTTTATGCATTGCTTTGTTTGCTGGGCATGTAGCAGATATTGCTGACAGAAGAAAGATTATTTTAATCTCAAACTTTGTATTTATTCTGTGTTCTGTAGCCTTATTTTTATTTAATTTCCGGTTCTCATTTATTTTCACCAGCATAGGAGTTTTTCCAATTTACATAGTGATATTCTTTACTGGTTTGGCAAGAGGTTTTATTTACCCTTCTCTTATGGGACTTATGGCGCAAATAGTTCCAAAGACGTTATATCATAATTCATCCACTTGGAATAGTCTTATATTTCATCTTGCCCTCATAATGGGTCCTGCTTTCGGTGGTTTGATTTACGGATTCTTTAATGCTGATGCTGCTTATTTTTCCGTAATCATTTTTGGTACTGCAAGCCTTATCTTATTTTATTTAATTAACAAGCAACCTGTTCCTGTTAAACTGGTAAAAGAAAATTTATTCCAAAGCTTATCAGCAGGAATAAAATTTGTATTTAATAATCAGTATCTGCTTGGAGCATTATCTCTTGATATGTTTGCAGTACTTTTCGGAGGAGCAGTAGCTATGCTCCCCGTTTTTGCAAGCGAAGTATTGATGGTTGGTCCTCAGGGTCTGGGTTTGCTCAGGGCTGCTCCTGCTGCCGGCGCTATTATTATGTCTTTATCACTTGCATATCACCCGCCTCTGAAAAATACGGGTAAAAAATTGCTTATGTCTGTTGCCGGTTTCGGACTGTGTATAATTTTATTTGCTCTTTCAACAAACTTTTATCTGTCTTTAATATTACTTGCACTAAGCGGAGTTTTTGATAATGTAAGCGTGGTTATAAGACAGACAATTATGCAGCTATATACTCCAGATGAGATGAGAGGGAGGGTTGCATCAGTTAACAGCATCTTCATCGGGTCTTCTAATGAGATAGGGGCTTTTGAATCAGGACTTGCTGCTAAACTTTTGACTTTAATACCGTCTGTTATTTTCGGAGGTTGTATGACCGTATCTATTGCAGCTGTTACGGCTAAAATAGCTCCTAAACTCAGGAAACTCAATTTAAAGATTTGAAGATTAAAAAATCAATTTTTTTAAATTAGGCTTTCTGTGATACAAGCTTGAAACCTATACCATGTACGTTTTGTAGCTCTATATTCGGGATTTGTTTAAGATATTTTCTTAGTTTAGTAATATATACATCCATGCTACGTGCATTAAAGTAGCTATCATTTTGCCATACTTTATTTAGAGCAAAGGTTCGGTCAACCACCTCATTTAAATTGTCACACAACAACCTCAGCAAATCAGATTCCTTGGAAGTTAGTTTTTGCTCTTTTTTATCATATATTAATAATTGTCTTTGGTAATCAAATATAGCTTTTCCTAACTTAAATGTTATTTTTCTTTCTGATGAGTCATCGGTTTTATAGGTTCTTCTGAGTATTGATTTTACTCTTAGCAGAAGCTCTTCCATGCTAAATGGTTTGGTTATGTAGTCATCTGCTCCTATTTCTAATCCTTTATTAATATCATCCTGCATAGTCTTAGCTGTAAGAAAGATTATGGGCACTTTTTTATCAGAGCTTTTTATTTGTTTCGCTAATGTAAAACCATCCAGCAAAGGCATCATTACGTCTACTATGCAAAAATCAAATTTGCCTTTCGAAAATGATTCCAATGCTTCTTTTCCATTTATATATAAAGATACATTGTATCCTTTTACCTCTAAATAGCTTTTTAATACATTTCCTAAGTTATGGTCATCTTCTGCTAACAAGATGTTGAATTTTTTTTCTTCCATATTTTTAATTTTTAAAATGGTTTTTTATACAAAATTAATCAAAAGGTAAGAGAATATTAAAAGTAGTGCCTTTTTTTAATTCACTTACCACTCCTACGCTTCCACCGTGCTTTTCTATTACAGCTTTTACATAACCTAATCCTAATCCGAACCCCTTTATATCATGTAAATTTCCTGTAGGCACTCTGTAAAGATTCTCAAAAATCTTTTTCTGGTCCTTCCTGCTTATCCCCATACCCTTGTCCGTCACCGATATTATTATCCCCTCTTCTATGTTTTCTGATTTTATAACTATTTCAGGGCTTTCCGGTGAATATTTTATAGCATTATCAAGTAAATTATATATTACATTTTTTAAATGTTCTTTGTCACAATTTATCAAATCATGCACTGCTGTTAATTCTGTCTTTATATTTCCGTTTTTTTTCTCTATTTCTATATTTTTGTTTTTAATTACATCATAGATTAGGTTATGAATGCTTACTTTTTCCTTTCTAAGTTTTAATTGCCCTTTTTCTATAACTGCTGCCTCAAATAAAACTTCTGTCATTATCTCCAGTCTTTTGTTTTCTTCTTTTATTACATCTATATAGTTTTTAAACATTTTCCCTGTTTTCATCATAGCAGTATCATTTAATACTTCACATGCTAATGATATGGTAGATATGGGAGTTTTAAACTCATGTGTAAGGTTGTTTATCATATTGCTTGTCATCTCGCTTAACCTTTTTTGCTTTATTAAAATAAGTATTGTATGAATAAATATAAATACAAGTATCCCTACCAGTAAGCCTGATATTAAAAACATTTTCCACATATTTTTAAGTATATAACCCTTTTCATGCGGAAAGTATACATAAAGAAATCCTGATTCCTTGAAAATGTCTCCGGGAAATAGATTAAATTTTAAAGACTTTGTCATAAGCTCTTTAGTGTAGAGTCCTGTTTTTTGAATCATAAGAAAATGGCGTTTTTCACTATAAACCCCATACTCATAATTCGTCTCAATCCCTTTATTTCTTAGCTCTATTCTCAATGCCGAGTCAAGTTTTATGCTGTTTAATCTGTTGTCTATCAAGTCAAAATGCATAAAATTCAGCATATTATTTAATAAATCACTTGCAATTTTTGATTGATTATTGTGGTTTGCAAACATACTCTGCTGGTCTAATGTGTCCTGAAAATACTGATAGTACATGGAAAGAAATTTCTTAGCAGAATCTGTTGTTTTGAAAAATACTGAATCTTTCGGGAATTTTTTAACTCTTTTTTTTACGCTTTTGGCAATCTCTGACTTTTCAATCTTATATATTGCATTTCCTACTGCCATGTTTGCATTACTTATGAATATTCTGTCGTTTACCCCTATAAATGTTTTTAGCCAATATGTCTGTAGAGATAATAATATCACAATAGCTATTGTGGCTAAAGCACTTACAAGTATGATACCTCTTTCTTTCATTATTTATGGCAAATATATTAAGTAATTCAACATATCCGAAATATTTAACAAAATTTAACTACGTCCCAACCTGACTATTAGCTTTACTTTTATCACATAATCCTCTTTTGATAATATTTCAAAAAACAGTACATTTGGTTTAAAAGGAAGTATTTACAATTTAACACTACATTATAATATGGTCTGTGGTCTATTTATCTAACGCTCTTACAAAAGTGAACCAGAAAATTTATAATTCTTACCTTTTTTCTAAATAAATTTTAATTGTTAAATAAATTTATAATTTTGTAATTTGTATTATCTGATTTTGAAAATTTAATAGATGGCTGGATAAGTTGTTTATTAAGCATAATTGTAAAAATATGATAAAAAAGAAATTAAGTCTAATAGTTTTATACCTGATAATATCAGGTTTAATAGGACTTCAGGCACAAAATGCAGTACCTGCTTCTGGTGGAAATGCTTCGGGCAGCAGTGGCACAGTAAGCTATACCATTGGACAGGTAGTTTACACAGCTAACTCCGAAAATATCGGTTCTGTGGCACAAGGCGTACAGCAACCTTACGAAATATCTAATGTAGGAATTGAGGAAACAAAGGGTATTACATTGCAATGCTCTGCTTTTCCCAACCCTGCTTATAATTATTTAAAATTGAAAGTTGATGCTTTGACTATGCTCAGCATCCGATCAATAAGTTATCAGCTTTACGAAATGAATGGAAAGCTTTTGCAGAATAAAAAAGCAGAAAGCAATGAAACAATCATTTCGATGGAAAGCCTTGCTCCAGCTACTTATTTTCTAATAGTAACCGATAATAACAAAAAAATTAAATCATTTAAAATTATTAAAAATTAAAAATTATGAAAAAGTTATATAACATTTTAGCAGCCGTATTATTAACAATTAGTGTGTTTGCTCAATCTCCTGAAAAAATGAGCTATCAGGCGGTTGTAAGAAACGATAAAGGAGTATTAGTGCAAAATAGCCCTATAGGTTTAAGAATAAGCATTTTGCAAGGTTCAACTACTGGGACTGAAATTTATAAGGAAATATTTAACCCTAATCCGTTAACAAATGCCAATGGATTGGTATCTATTGAAATAGGCGGTGGAATTAAGGTTTCAAGAGAAACATTCTCAGCTATAAACTGGTCAAACGGACCTTATTTTGTTAAAACCGAAACAGATCCTTTGGGAGGTACAGACTATTCTATAACAGGTGTAAGCCAGTTGTTAAGTGTACCTTATGCATTGTATACCACTACTGCAGATTCTGCAAAAAATTCAAATCTACTTGAAGGAAAGCCGGGGAGTTACTATACATCTGCTCCTAATCTTACAGGCACTATAAATAATTCCCGTTTTTCTGCTTTTCAAAATCTATTTGACAAAGGATATTTTGACAATAATTCCGGATCAGATATTTTACTAAGAGCGCAAGCAGATACAAGGTATTTAGAGAGAAGCATTCAAACGGCAGATCCGGTTATTACATCCTATTCACTTACTACAGGGAGTACTACGCCTGTTACCATCAATAGCATTAGTATAACTGTACCTGCTGCAGGAAAAATATTCGTTTCTTTCAATGGATTTCTTGAACTATCCGCTAATGGCTACCTTTACGTGAAAGGACAAATAATGACTACTGCAGGAATCCCTTCTGCGACTTCTGGGGGAGGAATAGCTGCGAGAGCTACTGTTACTACTACATGGACAACATTCCCAATGAGTACCTCGGCAACTTTTTCTGTAGCAGCAGCAGGAACCTATATTTTTTATTATAGAGCACAACACTATACAGCAGATTCGCCTACCTGCACATTCCATTCAGGAAATATGACTGCAATATATACTCAAGACTGATAGAAAACCTCAAAAAAATTTAAAAAACATAATCTGTTAACTGCTTACTATAAAAGAATATACTTTTAGCAATTAACAATTAAACTGTAATCAGTCGTCAGTTACATATTCTCAGTAAACCAATAAAACTGAAAACTGATTACTATTTTTTTTCTCTCCAGTTATAATACATATAATACATCACAGGAACGAATACAAGCGTAAGGAAAGTTGAGAAGCTGAGTCCGAATATAATCGTCCAGCTTAAAGGACCCCAGAACATGACATTATCTCCGCCAAAATGAATGTGCGGGTTTAGTTCAGTAAATGCAGTTATAAAATTAATATTAAATCCCACAGCAAGAGGGATTAGTCCTAATATTGTAGCAGTAGCTGTCAGAATAACCGGCGTTGTTCTTATCAGCCCGGCTTTAATAACCGCTTCCCTCAGCTTTAGCCCTTTTTCCCTTTGCACATTAGTAAATTCTATAATAAGTATTCCGTTTCTGACCACAATTCCTCCTAAAGCTACTATGCCCAGACCGGTCATAATGATGGATATTGACATTCCGAAAATTATAATTCCTAACAGAACCCCGATAATGCTGAATAATACTTCGCTTAAAATTAAGGTTGTCTGGAAAAGAGAATTAAACTGAGAAATGAGCACAAAGGATATTAAACCTAATGCTATTAACATTGCCATGCTAAGGAATGATGCGGCTTCTGCCTGGTCTTCCTTTTCGCCTGTGAAGTTGATTTCCACTCCTTGTTTTGCCTTGAAACCCTCGGTAGCTTTTCCGAGTCGTTGAATTACATCATTGGCAGCATATCCTGAGAGAATTTCCGAAGAAAGCGTAATCACGCGTTTAAGCTGCAGACGCTTAACTCCCCCATAAGTATTTTCATAATCAATTTTTGCAACAGCTGAAAGGGGTATCTGCCTGATAAATCCGCCCATAGCCATGTCCCTGTAAGTTATTTTCAGATTCAGAATTTTATCTATATTCGTTCTCTGGTCGAGGCGATAACGTAATTGAATGGGATATTCATCTTCTCCTTCCTTATATTTAGAAACTTCCTTGCCAAATACTGCAGTCCGGATTTCCATTGCTATTTGCCCTGTTGATATTCCTTCGCGGTTTGCCCTTTCCCTGTCAATGTCTATGACTATTTCAGGTTTATTATTCTGGAAATCTGAAGTCAGTTCCTGTACTCCGGGTATTTGCAGAGAGTCAAGAAATTTTTTATACCTTGAAGTTTCGCTAATCAATTCTTCCAGGTTTTCGCTGCTGATTTCAATGTTAACAGGCTTTCCTGTAGGTGGTCCCATTTCTTCTTTTTCCACTGTTATTTCAGCCCCCGGAATACCTTTAACGGCTTCCTGAATTTTATTCAGATAATCTGTTGTTGTCAGATTGCCGGTTCTGTTTTTGCTTTCTACAAAATTTACAGTTACTTTCCCCTGATTTGAAGCAGATGTACGGTCAAAAGGTGAATTGCCAGCTCCTAAAGCAACGTTTGAAACAACTGATTCAACTATAGGATTCTTATCTCCAAGTATACTGTAAACTCTATTCTCAACAACCCTTGTCAGTGAATCAGTAACTTTCTGGTCTGTTCCTACAGGCAGTTTCATGTATATCAGGACATTATTAGGATCGCTATCAGGAAAAAACAACACTTTTGGCTTGGTGATGCCTAACATGACAAATGTAAATACAAACAATATAATAATAGTTGCCAGCATCCACGCGGGGCGGCGTTTTTGAAGAAAGAAATCCAGCGACCTTTCATATATTCTCATTATAGCGGGCCATAGTTTTTCCTGGAATCCCAAAACTGCACTCTTTATAAAATAACGGTAAAGGATATTTAATATCATGCAGAATACGGCGAAATTTCCCATTCCAAACCATCCTACAGCATAGAAAAATATAGCAATTGCAAGTATCCAGATGCTTGAAACAAGCAATTGTTTTGATTTAACCCGATTGTCTTTTATGTCATATTCGTGCTTCATAAAAGAAACTGCAAAAACGGGATTTATGACATAAGCTACAAACAAAGATGCAAACAGGGTTATAATCAATGTGACAGGAAGGTAATACATGAATTTCCCGACAATGCCTGGCCAGAAAGCAAGAGGGAAAAATGGTGCAAGTGTGGTTAGCGTACCTGAAAGGATTGGCAGAAATACCTCTCCTGCAGCCATCTTGGCTGCCTTGATTATATTTGGCTCCGTTCGATGCAGCCTGTGCGTGTTCTCAATCACCACTATCGCATCATCAACAACAATTCCAAGTGCAAAAATAAAGCCGAACATAACCATCATATTCATCGTAAAGCCGATTCCGGGCATAACCATAAAAGCAATAAACATAGAAAGTGGCACTGCCAAGCCAACAAAAAAAGCATTGTTAAGACCCATAAAGAACATGAGCACTATAGTGACAAGAATAAAGCCTATAATAATGGTATTATTAAGCTCTTCAAGCGAATTTCGGGTATATCTTGCCTGCTCACCTGTCAATGTTATTTTCAGATCAGGCGGATAACTCTCTTTCTTTAAATTTTCTATGATTTTCGATATCTTCTCCGATGCATTAATAAGGTTTTGTCCGCTCTTTTTTATTACATTCAGAGTTATCACATTTTTCTTATCAAGTCTGGCAAAGCTTGATTGTTCGGCAAAATCATCCTTTATATCAGCAACATCTTTTAAATAAACTGTTGCTCCGCTTGTAGATCTTACAACGATATTTTTTATTTCATCAGGATTTGCAAACTGGCCTGCTATCCTTATATCCCTTCTCATCCCGCTTGTGTTTATGTTTCCTCCCGTTATTGTCATGTTTTCGAAGGCAACTGCATTCTCTATGTCATAGAAGGTCAGGTTGGCAGCCTGCATCTTATACATATCCACATCTATATTTATCTCCCTGTCCAATGCGCCAACTATATCCACCCTTGTGATTTCCTTTAGCCCTTCAATCTTATCCTGCGCATCCTCTGCATATTTTTTAAGCTTCACAAGGTCATAATCTCCGGAAATGTTGATATACATAATCGGAAATTCCGAAAAGTCTATATCCATCACATCAGGCTGTTTGGGCAGGTCATTTGGTAAATCTACCTTTGCTTTGTCAACAGCATCTTTCACCCTTTGCTTTGCCACAGCCACATCTACCTCAGTGAAAAACTCAACTACAATAGCCGAAAAATCCTGCACCGAATTGCTCGAAACTTTCTTTACCCCTGCTAATCCTTTTATCTGTTTTTCAATAGGTCTTGTAACAAGGTTCTCCATATCCGAAGGCGATGTTCCCGGATATGGCGTTGTTACAAGCATGGTTGGTATTATTATTTCAGGAAACTGTTCTTTAGGTATGCTCCTGTAACTTAGTATCCCTAATAAAACAATAAACACAACCATAACATAAATGCTGGTTTTATTATCTATTGCCCAGTTTGTCGCAAAAAAACCTTTTATTTTATTATTTTTTTCCATTATTTTATTTTTTGTGCTCTCAGACCTAACAGGTTTTTAAAACCTGTTAGGTC
>CAZMDE010000029.1:0-6314 GCA_964564355.1 uncultured Bacteroidales bacterium
TAAAGCTGTAAAGGATGAAAATGGTGAATGGTCAAACCCTGTAAATCTGGGTTCAGCTATCAATTCAAAATATGATGAAGATGCTCCTTTTATTCACCCTGACAAAAGAACACTTTATTTCTCTTCAAACGGACATAATACTATCGGGGGATTTGATATCTTCAAATCAATTTTTCAACCCAATAAAAAATGGTCAAATCCAGCAAATATTGGGTACCCAATAAATACTACTGATAATGAAATAGATTTCTCACTATCGGCATCAGGACAAACTGGTTATTATTCAAGCCCACAGTCATCAGATCATTTTAAACAGAATCGGCAGAAGTACCTAGTATCAGGCAGTGAAGCGCGGGATATTTATTCCTTTAATCTTAAACAAGATATTCCTCTCACACTATTAAAAGGAAGAATTCTTGCCGGAGACCCTTTAAAATCTGTTTCAGCCAAAATAAAAGTAATTGATAAAGAAACAAATACAAGGGTAAAATACATTTATAACCCTAATCCCAAAACCGGGAAATATCTAATGATCTTTCCTCCTGGAAAAGACTATGATATAATTATTGAATCCAAAGATTACTTACCTCAGCTAATAAATATTCATATTCCTAATCAGACGTATTTTTATGAACTCTTTCAGGAAATTCATCTTAAACCTGTAAATTTACTTAATAAAAAACTTGGTGAAGAGGTATCAGTTTCTAATACATTTACGGATATGTACGATACACCTATAGGTGAAAAGATAATTTCTAAATCTATTAAAAAAGACTATGGAAAATTATTGAACATCGTAGAAAATTTGATTAATACAACTGATAGCTTAGGCATGGAAAAAATTGATAATGCATATGAAAAAGTATTTAAAGAAGAAGAAATTAAAAAAGATACTCTTTATAAAAGCGACTTTGATAAGCTGATAAATTTTATCGAAAAAGCCATTCAATCAACAGACTCAGTTACCTTATTTCTTTTGGATAGAAATACTGTCTATCGTAAAGATTACACCCAAAAGTATTTTTATTCAGAAGGGAACCCAAAAGATTTAAATATTTTGATCATAGGTAAAGATACATTAAAAACAGCACCTCCGCTAAATACTAAAGAGCATGATATAAAGCTGAAAACTGATAGTACTATAGCTCAAATTATTCCTAATATTAATAAAATAAATGTTAAAAATATCAAACCCGAAGAAAAGAAAATTATATCTACCTACAGTATTTATTTTCCATCAGGTAAAGCGAATATCGAACAAAAGTATTTCCAGGAAATGAGAGAAATTGTTAAGCTTTTGAAAAATAATCCAAATCTTTATATAGAAATATATGGATTTAGCGATTCACGGGGAGGGGAAGAAGAAAACTTAGATTTGTCTCAAAAAAGAGCTGAAGCAGCTTTAAGTTATTTTTCAGACAATGGTATTTATACAGAAACTGCAATAATCAGAAGCTTTGGTAAGAGCATGTCAAAAGATGAAAAAACAGACAAAGACAGACAAAAAAACAGAAGAGCTGATGTTAAAATTTTTGAATACCTTAAACCAAACAAATAATTGAATAAAAATATTTATACATATTATTCAGCATTCTGCTTTAATCGTTCAGCTTTTAAAAAGCTGTATAAATTATTGTTCTCTTTATTTCTTTTATTTGGACTGTCTACCTATGTCTGTGGTCAAAGATATACAGAGTATGAGCTGAAAGCAGCGTATTTATTTAATTTTGCCAAGTTTGTTGAATGGCCGGATTCTATATTTAAAACTAAAGAATCTCCAATGATATTAGGAATATATGATGGTGATCCTTTTGGTGATATAATTGACAAAACTTTTAGCGGGAGAGCTATTAATAATAGAAAATGGATTATTAAATACTTTAAGGATATTGATAAAATAGAAAATTGTCATATATTATTTATTGCACGAATTGATAAAGTTGAGTTAATTAAAGTTTTAAGTATTATTAAAAATAAATCAATCCTATCAGTTGGTGATAATATCAAAGATTTTTGTCAACTTGGGGGAATGATCAATTTTGCTCCTCAATACTCAAAATATCGTTTTGAAATCAATAATTCTGAAACAATAAAAGTCAAGCTTATTGTCAGCTCTAAGCTTCTAATTTTATCAAAAATTATAAAAACTAATGAAATTAAGTTTTAAGCATCTTTCAATAAGATTAAAAATAATAATTCTTATTGTTTTCATATCATCCATTACTTTAATAATTTCTGCTTTTCTGTTTTTTCTATATGACAAATCCGAATTCAAGGCTAAAACCTTAAGAGACCTGACAATTCTTGCAGAAATAATTGGAAATAATAATACTGCTGCATTAACCTTTAATGACCAAAAATCAGCAAAAGAATTACTAAACTCTCTAAAAGCAGAAAAACAAATTAAGTATGCAGCCATTTTTAACAAAGAAGGTAAAAAGTTATCTGAATATATAAAAGTAAATACCAACGGATTACCTGAAATTAATTTAACTAAAATACCTGAATCAGGCTACAAATTCAGACCTAATTCTCTTATGATATATAAGAAAATTTTTTTAGATAAAGAAGAAATTGGCACTATATATCTTTATGCAAGTCTTGAAGAATATGATAAAAGGTTTTATCAATTTGCATACTACCTCTTATTATTATTAGGATACACAATTCTTGGAGTATTTGTTTTTTCTCTTATATTGCAGAAAGCCATCTCATCACCAATAATAAAGCTTTCAAAAGTTATGAATGAAGTAACATTAAAAAAAGACTTTTCATTAAGAATCAATAAAAGCTCTAATGACGAAATCGGTGAACTTTGCGATGGTTTTAATCATATGCTATCACAAATAGAAACTCAGAGTATTGAAGTAAAAGAAGCTAAAGACAAAGCTGTTCATGCAGATAAGCTTAAATCAGTATTTCTTTCAAACATGTCACACGAAATCAGAACTCCGTTAAATGCTATTATTGGTTTCTCTGATTTATTATTAAATAAGAATCTTCCTGAAACAGATAAAAATGACTATATAAGCTATATAAATACAAGCAGTAAAATTTTATTACAATTAATAAATGACATTATTGATTTTGCAAAAATTGAATCCGGTCAGTTAAAAATTAACAAAACAGAAACCCCCGTTAGCTTTGTCTTAGGTGAAATTTATTCTGTATTTTCAAAAGAAATTAAAATTAAAGGAAGAAATAATATTGAGCTTAAGCTTGCCAAATCTGATAATAACTTAATAATTATAACAGATCAGTTAAGACTCAAACAAATTCTTACAAACTTAATCAGTAACGCAATAAAATTTACAAATCAAGGCATTATAGAATATGGTTATAATTTAAAAGATAATAAAACGTTACTTTTATATGTTAAGGATACAGGCATAGGTATTAGTAAAGATAAATTAAATATAATTTTTGAAAGATTTAAACAGGTAAAAGATACAGATATTGTTCATGAAGGAAGCGGATTAGGTTTATCTATATGTAAAAATCTTGTTGAATTATTAGGAGGAACAATATGGGTAGAATCTGAAGTTAATAAAGGCTCAACCTTTTATTTTACTTTACCAATTTAAATTTATCAAATTACAGATTATAAATCATTCATTTATGAAAATTAAAATATTAACTCTTTTTTTTATTTTTATCAATTTGACACTTTATTCGCAGAAAAGCGCTCAGGATTATCTTTCAGATGGAATAGCACAATTTAAACAAAAAAAATACAATGAAGCAATTCAAAATTATGATAAAGCTATTAAGATTGATTCAAAATTATATATGGCTTATTATCAGAGGATACTTTCTAAATTAGAATTAAGTAAATATAAAGATGCAGTTGGTGATATAAATTTTATTATTAAAAATAATCCTGAATTTGCTGAAATATATCTAAAGAAAGGCTTAGCTAAATATAATTTAGCTGGCTTAATAAAACCCCTGAATATTAATGATAGCATAAATGAATCAAAAGCTAAAAATCATTTTTCTGAAGGAATAGTAAGTAATAACCAAAAAAAATATAAAGAAGCAATACAAAGTTTTAATATGGCTATAAACATTGATACAAATCTAATAATGGCATATTACCATAGGGGTCTTGCTAAAATTGAATTAGGTAATTTTCAGGATGCTATTGATGATATTAATATAGTTATTAAAAACAAACCGGGTTTTGCTGATGCATATATAAAAAAAGGGATAGCAAAAGATGCACTAGGCAGTTTTAAAGATGCAATTAAGGATTATGAAAAAGTAATTGAGTTTAAATCTAATGATAGCAGTGTGTATTACTTAAGAGGTCAGGCTTTATACGAATTAGGGTACTATAGAAAAGCTATTGATGATTTTAACAAAGCTATAGAAATAAACCCTTCAGATTATAAACCTTACTTTTCCAGAGCTATTATTAAAGTTATATTTGGATATTTCAATGATGCACTTGAGGATTTTAATAAAACTCTGGAATTGAAACCTGATAACATAGAAGCTTTACTTGCAAGAGCTGATGATAAAAATAATTTAAAAGACTATCAGGGTTCAATTGTTGATTATGATAAAATTAATTCTATTAACAAAAAAAATGATGCAGTATATCTCAAAAGAGGATATCTTAGAATAAAGCTTGGAGATAAAGATGGGGCTTGCTCAGATTTTAATAAAGCCAAGGCACTTAATAATCTTGCTTCGTTAGAAGCATTAAAGCTCTATTGTTTGGAATAGAGAATAATTTGATGTCCTGGGTATTTAAGAAAAAAATCACAACTTCGCTAAATCACTAATTCATGGAAATGCCATTAGCTGAACGCTTACGTCCGATTTCTCTTGATGGATTTATAGGACAAGAGCATCTTGTTGGTGAAGGAGCTATATTAAGCAAATCCATACAATCCGGCAATATACCATCAATGATTCTATGGGGTCCACCGGGAGTTGGTAAAACAACTCTTGCCTTCATCATATCAAATCAATTAAACAGGCCTTATTTCAAATTAAGTGCTATTAATTCAGGTGTAAAAGATATTCGTGAAGTTATTGATAAAGCAACTAAAGAAAACAATAATGCTATTCTTTTTATTGATGAGATTCATCGTTTCAACAAAGCTCAGCAGGATTCATTGCTTGGAGCTGTTGAAAAAGGAATTATCACATTAATAGGCGCAACAACTGAAAACCCTTCCTTTGAAGTAATATCCCCACTTTTATCAAGGTGCCAGATTTATATTCTGAAATCTCTTGATAAGAAAGATTTATTAAAACTTCTCGAAAGCGCTAAAGTTGAAGAATCCAAATTAAACGGTAAAACTATCATAATTAAAGATAATGAAGCCTTATTAAGACTGTCAGGCGGAGATGCAAGAAAATTGTTTAATGCTTTTGAGCTGACAGTTAATTCTGAGAAAAGTAAAACAGTTGAAATTACAAATGAAAAAGTATTAAAATACGTCCAGCAAAATATAGCTTTATATGATAAAAAGGGTGAACAGCATTATGATATTATATCAGCTTTTATCAAATCAATACGGGGAAGCGACCCGAATGCTGCAGTTTACTGGCTTGCCCGTATGATTGCCGGTGGCGAAGACCCTAAATTTATTGCAAGAAGAATGCTTATTTTGGCTTCCGAAGATATTGGAAATGCTAACCCAAACGCATTATTGCTCGCAAACAATTGTTTTCAGGCTATTGATGTAATTGGTTATCCTGAATGTGAGCTTATACTTTCTCAAACTGTCATATATCTTGCTTCTTCAGTTAAAAGCAATGCTTCATATATGGCTTTGCTCGGTGCAAAAGCAATAGTTGACAAAACAGGTGACCTTCCTGTTCCTCTTCATTTACGAAATGCTCCAACAAAACTAATGAAAGAGATAGGCTATGCCAAAGATTATCATTATGCACACAGCTTTGAAAAGAATTTCTTTGAAGAGGAATTCTTACCTGACAAAATAAAAGGCACTAAATTTTATGACCCTCAAAATAACCGGAAGGAAAAAGAACTCAGAGAGAGATTGAAATCTTTGTGGAATAAAAAATATGATTACTAAGTATATGACTATTTATATGCCGGAATACCCGTTATTTCATTACCGGTTATTAGTAAATGAATGTCATGTGTTCCTTCGTAAGTGACAACTGATTCAAGATTCATCATATGACGCATTATCGGATAATCATTAGTAATACCCATTGCCCCCAGTATTTGCCTTGTTTCACGTGCAATATTCATGGCTATTTCCACATTGTTTCTCTTAGCCATAGAAATTTGAGCTGGTGTAGCACGGTCTTCATTTTTTAATACCCCT
>CAZMDE010000029.1:6324-14759 GCA_964564355.1 uncultured Bacteroidales bacterium
AGTTGCTTTGCCTTCATCTCTCAACACAGCAAGCCTCCACACCAGCAACTGGGCTTTTGTTATCTCAGTTAAAGCTTCTGCAAGCTTTTTCTGCTGCAATTGAAATGAAGCTATTGGCTTTCCGAATTGTTTTCTTTCTAATGAGTATCTGAGTGCTGTATCATAACATTCCATTGCTATTCCAACGACTCCCCAGGCAATGCCATAGCGCGCAGAACTCAGACAGGTTAGAGGACCTTTAAGACCTTTAACATTCGGCAGAATATTTTCTTTTGGAACTTTAACATTATCAAACACCAGCTCCCCTGTAACTGAAGCTCTAAGCGATAGCTTGCCATGGGTTTCCGGTGCTGTGAAACCCTTCCACCCTTTTTCAGCAATCAATCCGCGAATATTATTATTATCGTCCTTTGCCCATACAATTGCTATATCTGCAATTGAGGAATTTGTAATCCACATCTTTGCACCGTTTAACAGATAATGATCCCCCATATCTTTTATTCTGGTCTTCATGCTTCCGGGGTCAGAACCATGGTCAGGCTCTGTTAATCCAAAACATCCTAAAAGCTCACCTGTCGCAAGCTTAGGTAAATACTTTTTCTTCTGCTCCTCACTTCCATATTCATAAATTGGAAACATTACCAGGGACGACTGCACTGAAGCCATAGAACGTATGCCTGTATCTCCCCTTTCAAGCTCCTGCATTATTAATCCATGAACTATATAATCCATTCCTGCTCCACCATATTGCTGGGGTATAAATGAACCAAATGCCCCTAATTTTCCCAATTCCTTTACAAGATGTTCAGGAAATTTAGCTTTCTCATAATACTCTTCTATGATAGGCTTTACACTCCTGTTAACCCAATCCCTTACTGCTCCTCTTACTGTTTTCTGCTCATCTGTATAAAGCTCATCTAACAAATAATGATCAGGTGCTGTAAATATTCCCGTTGCTGTCATAGTGAAAAATTATTTAAGATTATATACAAAAATAAGAAAATTAATCTAATTGTAGATATCTGACTAAAACAAAAACACCCCCAATATAATTGGAGGTGTCTTGTAAATAAAGGTTATTTATTATTATTATTTACATTTCTTATAAACTATAGCGATAACTGTTTTATCATCACCGCCCATGTTAACTGATAAAGCGTAAGGACGTTTTTCATCAATATTTATCTGGTATTTTCCTGCTTTGCCTGTAAGCTGCTGCCAGATAACCACTGCCTGGTGAACACCTGTTGCTCCAACCGGATGACCCCAGCCTACCAATCCTCCTGATGTATTGAAAGGTATTTTCCCGGTTCTTGATGTATTGCCTGCCAGAACAAAGTCAGGTCCTTCTCCCGGTTTAGCAAGTCCAATAGCTTCTATTGCCATTATTCCTGCAATTGTAAAGCAGTCATGACATTCTACTGTTCCTAAATCTTCTTTTGTAATTCCTGCATCAGTAAGAGCTATTTTAACTGCTTTTTCTGTAGTTTCTAACCATGTTCTGTCTGCCGGGGCTTTGGTCAGGTCATACTCTGCCTGCCCATAAGCAATTATTTCCACTGCTTCGTTTTTAGGTATTCCTGTTCTTTTCAATCCTTCTTCTGAAACTATAGCAATTGCTGCAGCTCCGTCAGATACTTTTGAGCAGTCAAATACTGTAATATTATCAACAAATGACCTTCCGTTTGGTTCACAGGTTGCAATAGTTTCCGGATTAGGCGCAGCATTATGATGTTCCTGTGCAGTCGGGTCAAGGCGGGCATTCTCAATGCTGTTATTATACCATTTTGCCATAGCCTTCCTTGTCTTATCCCTGTCGTATTTTTTGTAATAGTCCCCTGCCCTGTCGCTGAATTTGCCCGGGAAGAAATGTGTATGTCCAACTTTCCTCTCCTTAAACCAGCCGGCACCGGCAAGTATATCAGAACCGTAAACAGCTTTAACTGTATTCTGAACTTCAACTCCCAATGCCATTGCAACCTCTGCAGTTTCTGCAAGCACTGCTTTAATGCCGGATGTAAGAGCAAGACCTCCTGAGCCACAGGCACCCTCAACCCTTGTAGCAGGTTTAAATTTTAACCCCTCATCAATTGAAGGGATAAACCCTGCAAGATTGCCCTGCTTGTTGTATCTCGCAGCCATAAAGTTGCTGATAACACTTTCATCAACATTCTTAGCCCCGCCTATCTGTTTAAGGCAGCCCTGACCTGCTTCTTTAATATATTCTTCCAGTCCGGGTCTTGCTTTTTTGGGACTGAATTCTTTTCTGCCAGTACCCATAGAAATGGTGTTGTATCCACCAACCATATATATTTTTCTTCTTAATTTTGTCATATTATTTAATTTTAGATTTATAATTTTTTACTTACGACTAAAGACTTACGACTAAATAAAATCATTTATAGGTCCATAAGCATGGAAAAAACCTGTAAGCAGAACTGTATTTACATCCTCTTTCTTATCTGCAACTTTATCCGAAACAAGTTTCAGTCCAATCTCATTCGAACGCTTCAGATAAGCTTTTCCAAGCTTGCTGCCAAGAGTATCCATAGTTTTCAGCTCTCCGAAATACTTTTTCAGTAATTCGTCTTTTGCCTTATCACCTACGATATTTTTCCATGGTTTATAAGAATTCGGCAGATTACCGAGCTTCTCATCACACTTGCTGCTGAAAGCATCTGTCTGAACATATTGTTTCTTATCAGGGTCATAAATTCCAACAACCCTGCCTTTTTCATACTTCAGGAAACCATCCTTTTGTGAACCATCTGAGTTCTGTCCGCCTTTCACTCCCAAAGCAATATATTTGTCCAACAGCGGACTGTGAATATCTTCATCCTTATTATATGGTTTCATCACTTTCATTATATACTGGCAAACATCAATGCCGACATAATCTATAAGCTGGAAAATACCCATAGGACGTATCATAAAATCCTGGCTCACCTTGTTAATAGTATAAACAGCTTCAGCAAATGACATTTCTTTTGCAAGCTTTTCTGCTTCTGTCATGCCATATATAGCATCTCTCATGAAATGCCCGTTGCCAATAAATCCCGCAATATCATGTGACGGAACAACAACTTTTCTCAGGTTCTTTGCATATTCCAAAGCAAATTCAGCAAGCTCAGGAACTGTTGTATCAGCTTTTATTACTTCAACAAGCTTCTGCACTGCCGGAGGATTATAGAAATGAAATCCTATTATTCTTCCCTCAAGACCTGCTTTTTTGTCAAGCTCATTAATAGGAATGGACGAAGTATTAGTCAAAAACCATGGTTTCTTCTTATTGTTCTGGTTAATCTGTGAGAACAGTTTGACTTTTAAATCAGGATTTTCGCTTGCAGCCTCAAAAACAAGATTAGATTCATAAGCAGATTCAACTGTAGTAACAGGTCTGACAATCGCAAGCACATCAAGTATGTACTGATTTATTATATCCCCGTTTTCTATCAGGTCCTCCCTGTTTTCATAAGCTTTTCTTAATTGCGCTATCTTTTTCTCAGCAGCTTTAAGAACCTGTGAATTCAGGTATTTAAACAAACCGGTTAAAGCAGCCTGGGAAACATCTATAGCGTTCAGAACAAAAACTCTCGATTGATTCTCAGGTTTAAGGCTCATATCAGCCATTTCCAGGGCTGTAAGCAGCACTATACCGCTTCCCATCTTCCCTGCAGCGCCAAGCACTGATACATTTTCTAATTTATCAATATATGCCATAGTTTTTAGTATTTAGTGATTAGTATTTAGATTTTTATTATTAATTGCTCTCTTTTCCTTCGTGTTACTTAGCATTTCCTTAGTTTCCTTTGTGGTAAAAATTTAATCTGATGAATCTGACAAATCTGATAATCTGATAAATCAATATTAATTTCTAATTAAACTTAGCCGGTCTTTTTTCCAGAAAAGCCGTCATACCTTCAACTGCTTCAGGAGTCCCGAATAAAGCACCGAATTCTTTTGCCTCAAGTTGACTGCCTGTTTTCATATCAGTATTATAACCTTTTCTTATAACCGCTTTAGCTTTTTTAACAGAAATAAATCCTTTAGAAGCAATCTTCTTTGCCAATCCCATTACCGTTTCCATCAGCACTTCAGGCTCAGTAACCTTCTGCACCAGTCCAATCCGCAAAGCATCCTCAGCAGTAATCATTTCAGCAGAACATATCAGGTATAAAGCATTTGCCAGGTTTGTAAGCCTCGACAGTCTTTGAGTAGCCGAGTAGCCCGGTATAAGCCCAAGATTAACCTCCGGTTGTCCGAACTTTGCTTTTGTGCTTGCTATGCGGAAATCGCACGCCATTGCAAGCTCATTACCGCCTCCAAGAGAAAAGCCGTTTATTGCAGCAATAACAGGTATATCAAGCTCAGCAATGCTGTCGAATGTTTTTTGTCCTGTCTTTGACCATTCCACACCCTGCTCAGCATTTAAACCTACCATCTCAGCTATATCAGCTCCGGCAGCAAATGCCTTTCCCTCACCTGTTATTATCAATACCTTAATATCATTTCTTTCCTTAAGAGAAGCTATAAAATGGTCCATCTCTTTAAAAAATGTTGAATTAAGAGCATTCATCGCCTCAGGACGGTTTATAATTACTGTTGCAATAGAATCAGTAAATGTGGTTTTTAAGACTTTATATTCCATCATCTTTTCAATTAGTGATTAAATAATTGTTAATCTATTATTATACAAAAATAATAATATAATTTAAACCCCACCAAAAAAATAAAATTTTAATAATAGAGATTATACCCTTTAAGATTTTATGAATAAATATTATTTGTTTTTTAATTCTTTGCGTTACTTTGCGTTTGACTTTGTGATACTTTGCGGTTAATTCTTTCAATAAAATTATGTTATTAAATTATTCGGTATAAACTCTAATTTATATTTTACAACTAAGAGACATCTTAAAATTAGAAATTTACTGTAAAAAAATATTGCAAATAAAATCAAAAAACACCCCAATCCAACCCGGTAATAAATGGTTTTTACGGCAACTATCACTGCTTGATTTTGCCTAAGATAATCTTATAAATCTTCTTTGCTTGAGTTGTTTTATGTCAGCATATTACATAATTAGATATTTTTGTGTTTAATTATTTTTTAATTTTATAGCCTGACTTTAAAATCAATATTATGATTAAACAAATTATATTTAACCTGATTGTATTGCTGACAATAGCAATATTTATCTTTTCTGTTTCAAAGTATTTCAAATACCTGAAGTTTCTTAAAAAGGCATATCCTGTTAAGAATATCTGGAAAAGGATTATGATGACTCTTGATGTTGCCCTGTTTCAGACCAAGATATTAAGACGTCCTGTTATCGGAATTATTCATGCACTGGTCTTCTGGGGTTTCATAGTGATTTGCGTGGGAAGTCTTGAAATAATTATTGATGGTATGTTTGGCACAGAAAGACTTTTTTCTTCCTGGACAATTTTTTACAATATCCTTTCTGCTTCCGGCGATATTTTTGGATGGATTGTTCTCATTGCAATTTTTATTTTTCTTATCCGCCGGGTTTTAATGCACATTAAAAGATTCACCGGTATCGAAATGAAACATAAATTCCATATTGACGCAAACATCGCACTTACATTGATATTGCTGCTTATGGTTTCTTTAATTATAATGAATTTTTCCTATGTTGCAATGACTGAAGAAATAAACGTAGAAGGCTACTATCCTGTCAGCTCATTTTTTGTTCATCTTTTTTTTACTCCCCATGCTTTTGCATTAGGTGCTTTTCGCCTATTGTATGAAATATGCTGGTGGTTTCACATTCTCCTGGTATTTATCTTTGCTAATTATCTCCCCTATTCAAAACATTTCCATGTCTTCATGTCTGTTCCCAATGTCTTCTTCAGCAGCCTTGACCCTCTGGGAAAGCTGCCAAATATGGATAATGTCACTAAGGAAGTTAAGATGATGCTCAATCCTGACACTGCCTTTGCTGCTCCCGCTGGCACTGATGCTGCCCCTCAAAGATTCGGAGTAAAAGACATTGAGGATGCTACCTGGAAAAATTTTATTGATTCTCTTTCCTGCACACAGTGCGGCAGATGCACCTCTGTCTGTCCTGCTAACATTACCGGCAAAAAATTGTCACCACGTAAAATATTTATTGACTACCGCCTTCGTATAAATGAAAAGGGTCCTAACCTGATTAAGAACAAAGATTTTACTGACAACAAATCCTACCTGAGGGATTATGTCAGCGAAGAGGAAGTATGGGCTTGCACTACCTGTAATGCATGTGCACAGGAGTGTCCAGTTAATATTAATCACCCTTCATTAATTGTTGACATGCGCAGGTATCTTGTAATGGAAGAAGGTTTAGCTCCGACAAATATAAAAGTCACATTTTCAAATATTGAGAACAACGGCGCTCCATGGCAGTTCTCTCCGCATGACAGATTGCTTTGGACTAATGAGCCAGGCAAAGATACTATTTGTGTTCCTGTTATGGCTGATTTAGGCGCCAAAGGAATTAAACCTGAATATTTATTCTGGGTTGGCTGTGCCGGTGCTTTTGACGACAGGTATAAAAAAGTGGCGCGGGCTTTTGCAAAAATATTAAATCACTTAAAAATCAGCTACGCAGTCCTGGGAGTGGAAGAAAGCTGCACCGGCGACCCTGCACGCAGAGCCGGCAATGAAATGCTTTTTCAGATGCAGGCACTCAATAACATTGAGATTTTTAAGAAATATGATATTAATAAAATCCTGACTATCTGCCCTCACTGTTACAATACTTTCAAAAATGAATATCCTGATTTGGATGGTAATTATGATGTTTTGCATTATACAGGATTCTTTAAACAATTGATGGATGATGGGATATTAAAAATTAATCCTTCCACTTTAGCTGGTAAAAAAATTACTTACCACGACCCTTGCTATCTTGGAAGGGCTAATAATGAATACAAAGCTCCGCGCACTATTATGAATGCTCTGTCAGATGATAATGTTGAGATGAAGCGCAACAAGAGCTTTGCTTTCTGCTGTGGAGCCGGTGGCGCGCAAATGTTCAAGGAAGCTGAGAAAGGGGATAAGGAAGTATTTATTGAACGTGTTGAAGAAGCCCTCGAAACCAAAGCTGATATTATTGCGACTTCATGTCCTTTCTGTATGACAATGCTAACTGACGGACTCAAGTATAAGAATAAAGAAGAAGAAGTATTTAATTACGACCTGATTGAACTTACAGCCCAAAGTTTAGGTTTGTAGATATTTTAAACTTTAAACTTTGAACTTTGAACTAATTATTACCCCATTGCCTTGAGCTCTTTAACAGCAGTAATCATATCCGGTAATACTTTCATCACATCACCGATAACTATATAATCAGCAGCTTCTAAAATTGGAGCTTCAGGGTCTTTGTTTATTGCGACAATACATTTGGAAGAGCTAATACCTGCAAGATGTTGAGTTGCTCCTGATATACCGCAGGCAATATAAAGATTCGGAGCAATTACTTTTCCCGTCTGTCCTGTATGTTCTTCATGTGGTCTCCAGCCCTCGTCAGATACAGGTCTTGTGCAGGCAGTAGCACCTCCGAGCAAGTTTGCAAGCTCTTCTATTGGTCCCCAGTTCTCAGGACCTTTCATGCCTCTTCCGCCTGATACAACTATATCTGCATCTGTAAGCAGCAATTTGCCTGTATGCTTGGTAGTTTCCAAAACCTCTGATTTGAAATCATTTTCCTTTAGTTCTGGTATAAAATTCTCAATCACTGTAGCAACAGATGATTCCTTAATACCATAGGAATTCTGGAAAAGTGTTAGTATTCTTACAGGGGTTTTTATTATTGTCTGAGCAAATGCTTTACCGGAATAAACTTTTCTTTTAACAGTGAAAGGTTCTGTAGAAGATGGTATGGCAATTACACCGGCAGCCAAGCCGGCTTTCATCTTCACTGATAATCTTGGTGCTAATGCCTTACCTGCATAATTATTAGCAAAGACAATCACTGTGGCATTTTCCTTTGCCGCTGCCTGGCTGATTACAGAGGCATAAGCCTGGTTAATCAGGGCTTTTAGTCTGTCATCAGTTACAGAAATTATTTTACCTGCTCCGTATGTTCCGAGCTTTTTTAATTCTTCTTCTGCAACATTGCCTACTGATAGCACAGTAGTTGATGTGTTAAGCATTTTTGCTATGTCATTGGCATAAGATACCAATTCGAAAGTCAGTTTTTTAAACTTTCCTTCCCAGTTTTCTGCAAATACTAATACTGACATATATTTTAAGTTTTAAATGTTAAGTGTTAAGTATAAATTATTAAATCTGATAACCGAACAAAGTGAGCTCATGAGCACATTTAAAGTTAACTATTATTGCGAATAATCTTATAATCTGATAATCTGATAAATCTGATAACCGAACAAAGTGAGCTCATGAGCACATTTAAAGTTAACTATTA